>JAKSBK010000378.1 GCA_022361155.1 Pseudomonadota bacterium | reverse complement strand
TCTGCTCTGCTAGATTTCACTTGCGGTGGCCTTCTGTTTATCGCTGAAGAGTTGAATCTTTCAGTTCGTTTCTTCGCGATTTGCAGAGGCTTCCGCAAGTACTTTCAGCTACGCCAACGCCGTTTTATGCAACCTGGGGGATCAGATGGGCGGCGATGGTCGAATGCTTGTACGCATCGAAGTGCGTCCAATCCAGCGCGATACGCGCCTCGGTTCGGTCCCCCAGCACGAACGGCACCCAGCTGGCAAACAAGTCCGCCGGACACACAGCGACATTCGACAACAGCCGGTCCACTTCACGGATACCAACCGGTGGCGCCATTCATCCGAACCGCGGCATTGACAGGGTGGTTTATGCCTTGAGCAGCCGGTACCCTCTCTTAGCCCACTCGAACACAGCCGAGTCTCTATGGACGAAGCTTCGAAATCGTCGCTCGGACTCCCTCTCAAATGAGTGGACAATGAAGTCCAGATACGCTCTCCTCCTGTAAGCCTGGAGGTAGGCCTTCAGCTCATTCTTTGATTTGGCCCTGCCGTTATCTGCGAATTTTGCAGCAGGGGCTGTGAAGTACCGGTTGAAATCACGAGGCGCCAGGTGGTGAACTGTCGTTTTCATGAAGTTCCCAATCAGGAGGTCGTCGAAGATTTCGTACCTCACCGCAGTCATTAAACTAGAGCGAGGCACTTCGAAAGTGATTCCTCTCTTGAAATTTCTTGAACTCACGGAAATCGTCATGTCTCTCTTGCCAACTCGAAGCCGAACGTAGTCGAGGTGGTCGCTTAAGCTTTCGATAGATCGAAAATAGTCTTCAAGTATCGTGACGTCGGTACACTGGAGTTGGTCGCTCCATGTGTCTCCAAATGTATCTGGCTGATGGACGACAACGGCCGTCTTAGCTGGACGAAGTTCAGAGAGCGTATCGCAGACACAATCGTAAGAGATGAATGGCGGTAAGAGCTCAAATCTATTGGACGTTAAACCATCTTTGTAGTCCTCGAAGGTTGCGACGTAGTCGTTTGCCCAGATGCTGTCGGCTCTTTGGTAACGGTGAAAGGAACTGAAGGGTACGACGTATCTGACCCCGTACAGTTCGGCCCAAAACTGAAGTCGTTGCCCCAAACTGAACCTTTGTAGGACTGGTATGCGCTCTCCAGTTTCGGAGAAGAAGTTGTTCATGTCGGGATCGCCATAGGAGATAAGCTTCAGGAGGAAGGTCACGTCGTAGTTCTTGATGATCTTTCGAACGAAGCGGCCCCACCCACGATCCGTTGCATCATTGAGATTGACGACCAGCCTACCGTTGATGTCGAGAAGGAGAAGAGAGTCTTGGTAGTAGTCGGAGATGCAGAGCACTCTTATGTGATGGGAGAGTTCGACCCATTCGCGGTCGGGGAGAATGGAGACGTTATAGCCCCGGGAAGCGAGATCGTGGTAAATCCTGGCGCCGACGTGGTTCGGGAGGAGGATCTTCTTGTTCTGAAAGCGGTCCAGTGAGTCGGCGTCGAGGTGGTCAGGGTGTCCGTGGGAGAACCAGAGGTACTCAGCGTTCAGGATGGAATCAAGTTGAGGTATCGGAATCTCGTGTGTCAGGCCCCAACTCCCGAAGTAGGCCCGACCAGAGATCCATGGGTCCGTGACGAGGACGGGTGTGCGATCGTAGCAAATTAGAGTTGCGTTGCCGACGGTCTCGAAGCCGATCATTAGGGACTCCGCGGGGGCGGGGGGAGGCGATGGGTCGGGAGCGGGCGAGGGGAGGCAGCCGGTGATCCAGGGCGGGCGGGCGGGCGGGAGTCGGTCGAGCGGGACGCGAGCAGGGTGGGAGCTTGAGGAAGGTGGGTAAGGGGGAAGGGAGTGGATGGAGTCGGCGGGATGAAGGGGTTGGGGGCTGTCGTCTTGGAGGGGACGAGTTTGGCTTCGTCACCACTTTGAGCTTCGGAAACAGGAGCCTCGGTGTCAAGGGCCTGCGGATGAGGGCGATCTGATCACCCACGTTCCCGAGGCTCGTTCCGAGCTGCGCTGAGGAGCGCGAGCGAGGAGTCGGGCATACCGGGCGGGCATGGCTGAACGGTAGAAGGCTGGACGGGCGATCGTTATTTGGCTGCGTGAGGAATTGACGGGGCTGCAACCTGCTGGCTTGGGGTTATCATGGGCGAGCATGCAGGGGACAAGCGCCCCTGCTGAACCGCTGCGCGCAGCCGCTGTTCGAGTTGCTCGGCGAATCGTTCGCGACCGGCGCGCAGGTAGTGCTCGCGGAAACCAGGCCATCGCCCGTCGGCAATCATCGCACGCAGCGTGGCCTTGCCCTCCAGATTCTCGTGCCTCCAGGCTCCCGGGACCGCGAAGCGTGACTTGGTACGGTCGCGGACTTGAGCCTCGGCCCGAGCGCTGACGAAATCCAGTTCACGTTCCTTGAACTCCTTGGCTTTCAGCCGCTCCCAGTTGTTTTCCACATAGGTGCCAAGTGCTTGTACCGGACACTTGTCCAAATGCTGCGGCAGCGACTCCACACGGCGCTCGCGCGCACGCGCCATCAAGCGCTGGACCTTCTTGCGCTCACGGTTCCACAGCGCACCCTTCATCGCTTTGGCCCAACGTTGGGGTTGGCGTTGCGCAAGGACACTGGCTGCCTTGTCTACGTAATCGATGGTGTGCTTCCAGTCGGCGCAGTACATCGCGGTGTGACCCACAATTCAAGACCACCAACTGCTTGGAGTCGGTCAACGCCCAGGCAGAGGAACGCTGCCAGCGCGTCGACTACTGGAAGAACTCCAGTCAGCGACAGCGGTGGCTGGCCGCGGCATTGTTGGACATCGAGCCAAGACTCAACAGGGTGATGGGATACAAGCACCTCCCCAAGCTCCGCCAAGCCATCATGAACGAGCTACACCTCACTCCCAAGAGATCAGACTACGCCGAGGCAGCGTGAACATGCACCGGAGGCCACTGCCGAATTTCCACTAACAATAGGATTGACTCTGTCCTCGCCCTGAGACGCCGCTATTGGGGTTGCTCTTTGTCGAACTCCTTTCGCAACACCTCGATCAAGCTTCGCGCCTTGGCCTCCGTACCCTTGGGTAGTTCAGATGCCTTCCGCATCTTCCTGATATCTCGACGGATCAGCTTCCCTTGTTGAACTTCACGCTCACCGCATCACAGGCGCGCCCAACCCGGGACACGAGAAGATCCTTGTCTTTGGGGACCTGGATTTTCGTCTGACCGACCGCCGCAAGCTTGTTGCGGTGAGATTCGTGAAAGCGTTCGAGATAGAAGTCTTCCGGGAAGAGATCTTCGATCGCGAAGTCACCCTTCTCTCCGACGACAGCACCGAGAAGCAGAGACTTGGCCTTGATGTTCTTGTAGAGCAGCAGCCATTTGGTGCGGAGCTTTTCTTCCTCGCGTCGTCCCGCTTCGTCGGAGTCGAACAGAGTGACGACCTCAAGCGCCTGCCCGATCATGAAGGTCGACATGTACACGGCCTCGGATGCGCCGCCCGCGGCCGAGATCATCACGTCGTTCGGAAGGGCAGGTTCTCCCGACCGGTCGAGCAGGTTCGATAGCTCGCTGAGGATCCAAAAATCGTCTACTCCCTCGACCACGAGGTTTCGGTCGGCGACGAGGTAGTGCTGATCGAGCTTCATCCCGAACGCCGCCTGGAGAGTCAGGCGCTCGTCCTTCCCGCTCTTCATCAGATCCGCGGTGACCGTGGCCGCGCCATCTTGCTCACTCATGACGCGTATTCGCTCCGGTTCTCGCAGATCGACCAAGAATGGCAGGTGGGTCGTGTAGATCAGTGTGTTTTCCTTCGCGTAGGAATCGAGACGATCAATCAGGTCCCTTTGTCCACCCGGGTGAAGATGGAGCCCCGGCTCGTCCAGAAGCAGGACGCACCCCGCGAAGGTGCCGTTGCTCTCATGCATGAACCGGAGGTCGAAGGAGAAGAACCAACGAAATCCCTTGGACTGCTCCTCAAGCGGGATCATGCCGATGTCCTTATTGGTCTCCTCGATTTCGGTTAGGAACGTCTGCCCGTCAGCTCGGAACTGGATTCGGTACGGATTCTGCCCCCACCGCCCAGCGACATCCTTGGTTAGGGTCTTGGCCGCATCCTCGAGGTCGTGCTGACGTTCGCGAACCTCGTCCTCATCCTTCGATGCGCCTTGCTCGATAAGCTGCTCGAGGTCGAGACCTGCAAGCCTAAGGATCATCAGGAAGGTGCGTTCTTCTTCGTTATGGCGAGTCTTGCCCTGAAGATCTGTAAGTTGCGCGGTACCGTGAAACTCGCGGTAGTCGTCCATGTAGATGAACGTGGGCACCCGGCCTATCAGGTAGTCGTGAGCGCGCTGCCGCGGTGTCTTTTCGGATTCGAGCTTCTTCCGGATCTCGTCTAACCGACTGTTGTATCGGCCGAAGAAAGTGTTCTCATGCTGGTGTTGAGGGTTCTGGTTCCCCTGGCTCATCTCAGCGCGAAGGGAGGCTTCCTGCTTTTGGCGAAGAGCTTCCAGCTCCGTGAACCTACCTTCGCGAGCAAGGCGCTGGGCCTCCACTTTGCACGCTTCCGCCACCTCGGCGAAGTTCGTGCTCACGGGATCTGCGCAATCGGGGAGTTCACCCACAATGCGGTCGATGTCGCTGGGATGGAGCTGTTCCGAGAACCTCGCATGCTCGTCATCCAGGCGGAACTCGAAGATCCCGTCGTAGTCTTTGGTGATCGTGACCCGCTCGGCCTTGACTGTTGATTCTGCAGGCTCTTCAAGATGTTTGCGCTCTTCGTCATCGAGGGAAAAGACGACTTCACAGACGACCTGCTTGCTGTCCTTCTTCCGTCGCTCTCCTCGAGGCCAGTCCCGGTTGATGACGTATGGCTCGGGTTCGTGGGGGTTGAACTTGTGCAGCGCCTTGAGCAGCGACGTCTTCCCGGACTGGTTCTTTCCCACAACGCACGTCAGGTGCTCTGCGAGCGAGACTTCTCCGGAATCCTGAATGTTGCGATACTTGCGGATGCGAAAGCTAAGTGGCTTCACGGCAGATCTCCTGTGCTCGCTCCGGGGCTCACCGAGCGAACTGCTGTTGTTGGCGCGACCGTCATAGGATCCTCGTAGGCGGATTGTCGAGAACCCACTCGGCCGCGTGCCCCGCCTCGATCAACGACATCCACTGCCGCGCCAGATGCCCGGCGAACGCGCGGTCATGCAGCAGCACGCCGACTTCGATGTTTCGCTCCTGGCCCTGCATGGTGAAGTTCGCGCTGGAGACGAAGGCGCGCTCTCCATCGATGACCACGCACTTGGCGTGGAGGATGGAGTACGGGGGCGGGGGCTGGATGGCGCGCTTGTCGTAGTAGAGGCGGGGGTACGGGGGGCCGAAGGGCCAGTTGTCCTGGAGGAACTTGGCGAGGGCTTCTTCGGCGTGGCGTTCCGGGGGATCGGTCTCGCCCTGGGGTTGTTTGATGTCGACGAAGAAGCTGGCGCGGACGCTGCGCTCCTTCATGACGCGGTAGAGGGGCGCGAGGACGCTTTGGGCATGGGTGAAGCTGTAGCCGCCGAGGATGACGTGGTCGTGGGCGCTCTCGAAGAGGCTCCGGAGGACGACGGCGGTGTCGCGCGCCGTGGATGCGGGACCTTCGGGGCCGGTCCAGACGAGCTCGGGGGATGGGCGGTCGTGTTTGGCGCGCTCGGCGAGGGTGACGTCGAGAATGGAGAGGCAGGCGGGGCGCGAGTGGCCGGAGAGGGCGGCGGCGAGGGCGTCGAGTTGGTGGCGGATGCCGAAGCTGACGAGGCTGGACCGCGTCAGCGGGGTCTTCAGCGTTTCGCTTCCGATCGCTTCCCGAAGGCGTTCGAGGGCAGAGGTGGCGACGTCGGCCAGGCTCGAACGCGGGCTCGTCATGGTCGCCCCTGGAAGAAGGCGAGGTCGGAGTCGTTGCCGATGGTGGGCAGGACCAGGGCCCGATCGAGGAAGCGGTTGAAGCGCTCGCAGGAACACTCGGCGACGTAGAGGCAGCCGTGGCAGGCGGCGCCTTCGGTGCGGCGGTCGCTGCTGTCGCTGGACGGGTCGTGCGCGGCGCAGACGGGGTCGTTGGAGCAGAGGCGGCCGAGATCCCAGGCTTCGCGGAGGTGGCGGCGCAGCCGGCGGCCTTCTTCGACCAGGCCGCCGAGGGTGCCCTCGCTTCCGGTGGTGCCGGTGCTTATGAGGACCGCGGCCATGTCGGGCTCACCCGGAAGGGAGCAGTAGATCCGCTCCCGAAGGGCGCTCGCCGCGTAGCCGCACTCCAGGCTGATCGCGGTCATCAGGAGGTGCGACATGGAGTGGAGCATGTAGAAGCGGGCACCGGGGAAGATGCCGCGGCCATCGGCCGCGACCGCGCGCAGCAGCTTGTCGGCGCGCTCCTGGACGGCAGGGCGTTTCTCCCAGGAGCGGACATACTCCTCGTCGAGGCGGACGAAGATCCCCTCGCCGCGAACCTCGGCGGCGGGAAGCCACTTCTCGTTGCCGCCGGGCATGGTGAGGGGCGCCGGCTTGATTTTCCGTTCCTCGAAGTCGAACTCGCCCTGAAGGTTCGCGCTCACCGAGTCGAAGCGACTGAAGCTCACTTGAACCCTCACTTCGCGGAGCTCCGGCACCACGACCAGCTCGGCGATCCCTGGCGGGAAGTCGGTGCGTTCCTTCGGCACGCGGTAGGCGGCGAACTCGACGCCGGCGTCCGGCACGACGCCCGGCTGCTCCATGGGCGACGAGGTGATCCGCTCGAACTCCGCGGAGCGGAGGGGCGCTTCACCTTGGCCCGCTTCCGCGGCGTGCTCCCGCTTCACGACTTCGGCAATCTGGGCCGCCGAGTAGCCACTCAGGGACTCGCGAAGAAAGCCGACGATCCCCAGCAGGGTCTCGAGCGCCGCCGCATCCTTCGCGTCCTTGACGATCTTCCAAACGTCCTTCTCTCGGATTCGACGACGAAGCGGGTCCGGTTCGGGATCGGGCAGGCGGAGGGCACTGACGAACTGCGAGAAGTAGGCATCGGATGCCGTCCGGACCAGAAGCTTCATCCGTTCGTCGCAACTCTCGTTGGCGGCGCGCCCGCCGAGCCATGGGCGGTCCCCGTGGCAGTCGTAGGGAAGGACCGTCGCCCGGTTCATGGGCTGCCTCTCGTGGCAGTTGCGGCACTTCACCACGATCTTCCCGAAGTCGCCGGTCGCTCCCTCATGGAGGTACAGCTCCGGGCGGTCGCAAATGCCGCCGTCGCGATCACTGTGGCAGAAGAGGATCCACCGGAAGTCCGACAGGTGACCCCGCTGACACGCGGCCACGAAACGAACGGGCACAGCGCTCGCTACCTTGT
>JAKSBK010000377.1 GCA_022361155.1 Pseudomonadota bacterium | reverse complement strand
GACAAGCTCGGCGAGGACCGCTTCGGGCTCGTCGTCGAACAGGTGCTGCTTTTGCTCTGCGACCCAGGCCCTGAGCGCGGCGCTCCCCTCCTTGCAAAAGGCGGTGCCCGCCTCCCAGAGCTTCTCGAACACATGGTAGCAATCCACCGTGTGCGTCGCCTCGGGGAAGTACTGGTTGGCGAGCCGAGCGTAGTCGTTGTCTCCATCGGTGAGCAGCTGCACCAGCCGGCCCTGCTCGCGGCCGAAACCCCGCTTGTCCGCCTCGCGCCGAGCGATCTCGAAGGCGCGCTGTTTGGAGCCGAACGAGGCGTAGTGCCGGCGATGAACGGGTCCCTCCAGACGCCGCGTACCCACTCGACGCAACGTGTACATCACCACCATCGTCACCATCTTGGCGTTCTTCGCCTTGTCTCCCTTGCTGCGCCGAGGCTGTTTGGGGTGGCGTGCTCGCTTGAGCCGGCCACGGTGTCGCGGTGAACCGCCACCTGCGCGCTTGGTTCGTTTGCCGCGTCGGCGTCGAAGCTCTCGACAGGTGGCCGTGGGCACGCCTTTGGCGTCGATCTCCACCACCAGGACTTCGCCATCGTCCTGGGGAGCGGGCTGCAATCGAAACCACGCCTCGGTGTGCGCGCCCAGACCCAACATGCTTTGCTCGATGACCTCGGTCGACGGCGTGTGCGGCACGAAGTCGCTCAGGACCGAGCGGGCCGTGGCGTACGACAGCTCCGCCGATAGCCGCGCCGCGTGCATCAGCACGTTCCAGCTGAAGCGTTCCCGGGTGAGCCCGAGCGACAGGTCCAACGGGTGCAGACCGTGCCGAGCCCCTGGAGCCACTTCCCTCAGATAGATGCGCCAGTAACTCACCACCCCGAACATCGTGCTCAGGTTCCGGGCAATCGCAGGCGCCGGCCGGAACCTACGCCCCAGCCACTGCAGGCGCAATCCCCCGTCCTGTTCGACCAACTGCTGCTCGCGCAGTGCCAGAAACAGCACCACGAGCGCTCGACCGACAGCGAACACCGCCTCCCGCAGCTCTCGCTCGACGTCCCTAAACGACAGTTCGTCCGTGCACGAGGCGCGAGTTTCGACCCACCGCACGGCCTGTGCGCAAGCGCGCTGGGTCTCGTCTCGAAGTTGTTCAACCGTGGGCCGATTACTTTGCCGTTGCCCGTTTCGCACAAGGCTCAGCGGAGATATCTTCAACATCGCGGGTGTCCGTGGTGGTGTTGGTTGGTTTTGCAACCCCAGGATCACCCGGATTCCCCGCATTTTCACCCCCTCAGCTCAATCTGCCCCTGGATCTCAGCCCGGCTGCACCCGGTTGATACTAGGCGGTGCAGTAGCCTTACGGTGTGCTTCGAAGACCTCCCGAGCGTGCGGTGTCTCAGGCTGAAACGTGTCTGGTCCTGGTGGGTCACCCTCCCCGGTCGGAGTCGGTTCAGGAGGCGGTGCCGATTCGCCACCGCCGCTAAACAAGCCCCCAACCCAGCGGGCTCCTGACTTGATACCCCCCCAGACCTTACCGGCGCCCTTCTTGGTACCCCGCCACGCCGCCCCGGCGTCCTTCTTCAGCGTGTCCCAGTCACCCGGAACACAGATGTAGAAGGGGGTACATACGTAATTCTCCCCAACAGCTTCCACCGGGCATCCAGGCCCATCACACGGCGTCTGATGGTGGCTAAACCCACTGGGATCCGTCCAGTTCAACGGATTATTCACCACATACGCATATCGGTTCCATGACTGACTATTCCCCGGCTCGGGCACGAACGGGTCGGGCTGCAAAAACCTCCCCATATGCGCGTCGTAGATTCTGCCCTTCATGTTCACGAGGCCGAGCTTGTTGAAGTGCTCGTGGCCGGTGTAGCCGAGTCGGGTCTTGGGGCGGTTCGGGTCG
>JAKSBK010000376.1 GCA_022361155.1 Pseudomonadota bacterium | reverse complement strand
TCACCGAATTGCGCGCACTCTCATCGAACTTCGATCGTCCCACTGCAAAAAACATCCCCTTTTTCAGCCCCTGCCCCAATTCCATCGCCACCACTTTTTTGAGAAGTTACTCATTGCCCTGTTCGACCCTCTGAGCCTGTGTGGTCCGTGGCATTCGACCGACCTCCTGGGGCCGGACGCCATGCCCGGCACACAGGGTCGATCACCTTTTCAAGCTCTTGTCCAGCATTTTTAGAACTCGATCGCCCTGCGGCTAGAGTTAGCAACGCTTGTCATTCCGGTCCGACGCGCCTAAACTTAGAATTTAGACTGGCTGCGACAGGCGCAGGATACGCGCCATGAGGGCGGCTCGGCCGGGGGATGTGTGGGGTGAGTGAATGTGGATGGGTGACTGGACTGGTTACGCTTGTCGCGCAGTCTTCCTCGCGCTGACCTGTGGCTGCACCTTGGCCGGTTTGATCGCACCGCCCCGTGCGCTGGCCGACGGGCGCTATCCGGCGGCCCAACAGGTCATCGAGGATCCCCGTGATCCCCGCCATTTGATCGTGAGAGCAACCTACGGGCTGCTCGTCACCCCCGACGCGGGTAAGAACTGGTTGCTGATCTGCGAGGAGGCCGTAGGCTATGGAGGCAATCAGGACCCCGTGCTCGGCCTTTTCGAAAACGGCAATCTGATGGCTGGCCTGTTCGGCGGTCTGGCACTGGCTTCCGAAGACGGCTGCAGCTGGAGCTTCGCTCGAGGCGGCGTGAGCGACATGGAGATCATAGACGTCACCGTGGATCCTGCCCAGCGAGCGCATGGTTTGGCACTGGCCACCAAGCAGGAACCCGATCGCAGCTGCCTGCACCGGCTATGGCACACCAGCGACAACGGCACGCTCTGGCAGGAGCTTGGCCCGGCCTTGCCAGCGCAGCTCTAGGTCAGGGGTCGTGTCCGCGGAACCGATAGGCGTTGGACACCCTGTTGGTACTATGCGAGGGATCGCGGGCACGGATCTGACGGGCGCAGCAACGGAGGATGACGACGACCACGGTCCAATCGACGTCGCGGCGCCT
>JAKSBK010000375.1 GCA_022361155.1 Pseudomonadota bacterium | reverse complement strand
TCGCCTGCACGATTGGTTTCGTCGCCCGTTGCGCGAGCCTCGGGAGGCCGCCCCGGGCCCAATCGCCTGCACGGTTGGTTTCGTCGCCCGTTGCGCGAGCCCCGGGAGGTGGCCCCGGGCCCGATCGCCTGCTCGCTCGCCCACCTCAGCGCGGGGCATCTGCTATGACGGGACGTCCAAGGGGATCGCATGCCGGCCTCGCCGCTCGGCCGCCGTGGCCGCAGACCCCGACGCACGAGCGATACGCTGCCGCGCACGTGCCATCGCCGGAGGTGGCGGCAGCTCGGCCGCGACCGCTTCCGCTTGCGCGATTTCAGCCATGCGGCGCTTCGCGCCGCGTGTCCCGGGTGGGCGCGGCGTGGGCGCGTTGGCGCGGCTGGCGCACCGGTGGCGGGGCGTGCGCCCTTGACGGCGGGCTGGTTCGGGCGCGGGCTGGGCGATTACTTCGCGTGCGCCCGGTGAGGCGGCGGGTTGTCGGCGCGCCACAGCATGTCGACGATGGCGTGGTAGTCCGGCGGCGTGCCGTCCCAGCCGGGCTTGGGCACCTTGTGCCCGGTGCTATTGCCGAGCGTGACCGCGGGCCGACCGCGGTCGCCGGTGGGCTCGATGCGCTGGCCGTCCGGTGTGAAGAAGGCAAACTCGCCGCCGTCCTCGGCGCGCACGTCGAAGCCGAGCTCGTGGACGTGCTTGTGGTGGTAGTGGCACAGGGACACGAGGTTGGACAGCGCGGTTTCGCCACCGCTCAGCCAGTGCTCTACGTGGTGACCGTCGACGAACCGGGTGTGCGTGCAGCCCGGGAACCGACAGCCGCCGTCCCGAATCGCCAGCGCGCGCCGAATCGCCGCGGGAATCGACCGGGTGCGTCGGCCGACATCCAGCGTGGTCCCATCGGCATCTTCCAACACCGGAACCAGCCCAGCGTCGCAGCACAGGCGCCGGCAGGTTTCCGCGGAAAGCGCGGTATCGTCGTCGGCGTGACCGGCGAGGGTATCGGCGTCCATGTGCACGGTGACTTCCACCGGCGATTTCGCCTCCGCGTTTCCGCGGAGATGTTCCTCCGCCAGCGCGACCGCGCCTTC
>JAKSBK010000374.1 GCA_022361155.1 Pseudomonadota bacterium | reverse complement strand
TCGCTGTGATCGAACGGCACTTCGAAGCTCTGGAAAAAGAAGCGCGGCCCAAGGTAGCCTCCTGGGCAGCCACCGGGAGGCTCCACGGAGCGTACGTACTCGAACTCGACATAATCGCCTGGCTTCAGCTTGGGCAACGAGATCGTGTCTTTGCCTGCGATGGAGTCGGGCTCGATGCGCCGGCCGTCCGGCTTGATCGTATGCAGCTTCAGTACGCGCGCATCGCGCGGAACCTTGACCTCACCGAGGTCGTTGACGGCCTCCTGGCTCTGGACACGGTGGATCGTGTGCACGAGCTCTAGGGAAGATCCATCCGAAAAGACGCGGGTCATCATGTAGTCGAACAACAGGACCTGGGGGGCGTCGTAGCTGCGACCGGAGCGTTCGAAGTCCCGAAGCACGCTGTTGCTGTCTGCGCGATAGCCCTCGAGCACCGCATCGCCGCCGAGTGATCGTCGCAGGTGGTGCAGCGAGCCCATGGCGGCCGGTTCGCGGTCGATCGCATGCGTCAGGAACGAAAGGGCCGCATCCCGGCGCCCCCGTGCTAGCAGCGCGTCGATCCGTTCACGCACCGCCAGCGTGGATCGCGGGTAGCGCTTGTACAGCGTCTTGAGCAAGCGGGCCGCTTCGTGCCTGTTTCCTTGCCTGCGCGCGAGCTCCAGGTGCTCGAGAAGCGACGCGTAGGCGTTTGGCTTCGGCGTTAGGGCATCGAGGCGTGCGAGCTCGGCTCGGGCGTCGTCCCAACGACGCTGGCGCATCAGCGCGGCATGCAGCGCGCTCGAACGTGCATCGCATTGTTTGAGCTTGTTGGACAATCGTCGTGCCTCGGCAGCTCTGCCGCGTCGACGCGCCGCGGCGAGCTGCGCGGCGACGAGTGTGCAAGCCTCGGGGAACGCCGCGCGAGCGTCCGCGATCCGCTGCTCTTCTTCGGCATGCCAACCTCGCTCGTTGAGCATCCCGATGAGGGCGACGCGGACAGGCAGCACGTGCGGCCAGCGCTTTGATGCCTCGCGTAGCGCAGCGATCGCTTCCAGGTCGCGACCGTTGGCAGCATCCAAACGCGCCAGCCACAGCGTAGGGAACCAAAGGCCTGGATCGCGCTCGCGGCTGGCCTTCAATGCGCGCCGTGCTGTGTCACGGCGTACGTTGCCGGGCATCAGCGGATCGCTAAGCGCCAGCGCCGCGCGGTAGAGCAGGGCGATCGCCGTGGCAAGCGACGGGTCCTGTCTTCGGAGCAGCTCGCGTGCCGTGACGGTGTCGCCGCGACCGACGATCCTGGCCAGATGCACGAAGTGCTCGAACGCCTGTTCGACAGAAGCCCTCGGCGTGGCATGCTCCCCGGGCAGCTGGCCTGGACTGACGGAGACCGATGCGACGGGACTGTGATGGCGGCTGCTCAGCTTGAGCGTCAGCCTGTGCGATCCTGCTTCAAGGTCGAGCTGGCGAAGCACGACGTTGGGCAGGCTCTCGACCCGCCTGTCGAGTCGCAGGACCGAGCGCCCGTCCACGAATGCTTCGACCGCGTTGGGTGTCTGAAGCCGCAGCACGTACGGGCCACTGCGGCTGAGCTGCAGCAACGCCTGCGCGTAGGTCGTGCCTGCGGCGGCCAGCGGACCGTCGCCGAGGCTCAACCTGCACTCGCCTGTACGCGCGGTGCGCGTGTGGCGCAGGCCACGTCCCGGGCCGAGGTCGTATCGATCAGCGAGCATGCGGCCCGGCGAGGCCGGGTGCTGTGCGTCGAAGCCGAGCAGGTCGTAGGGGCCGAAGGGCCCGGCGATGCGCCAGGCGCGGATGCAGCCAGCCTGCTGCAGCAACCGATCGGCTCGGGCGCGATCGCCCTGCCGCAGCGCCAGCCGAAACAAGACTTGCAGGGCCAGCTGTCGTGCCGGCGGTGCAAGGCGCGCCAGCACCGGTTCGAGCCCGGCGCGCACCCGGCCCGCATAATCGGTCACGCCCTCCTCGAGTTGTGAAACGGCCGCCATGGCGACTTCTGCGATGTCCGGCGCCAGCCGATCCTGTGATCCTGCTGCTAGATGGATGCTGCGAAGGTAGGCCTCGAGGGCCTGGTCGGGATGCCCGTGCAAGTCGCTATGAAGGGCCCACATCAAGAGCACGCGCAGGTCGGCCGGCTCCGCCAGCGCGTGCTCGAGCGCCACCAGCGCGCGCTCGGATCGTCCTCCGGGCGCGAACAGCTCGGCGGCAGCCAGCCTGCGTTGCAGCAGCGTGTCGCCGGGAGCCGTGTCTGCCTGCTGCCGCAACGCGGCCAGCGTGAGTGGGGAGCGGGAACCAAGCGCGCCGCCGCAACCGATCGACAACGCGAGCGCCACGAACGCGCACAGGACCGATCCAAACGAAACGACACCAGATGGTCGACGGCGTAGCGTGCGCGGCGGCGACTGCGGCCCCTGCGGCCCCTGGACCCTGGACCCTGAACCCTGAGCCCGGATCACGGCAGGCTCCGCCGCACGACCACGCGCTGCCTGAGCAACATGTCGGCCTGCTGCACCCAGCGCCGGAACGCCGGGTATTCCCCGGGCGCGACCCGATCCCGGGTGACCTCGAACTCGGTACGGCCGACTACCTGGTTGCCCCGTGCCCGAAACTGCAGTCGCAGCCGGCCGAAGGCCGAGCGTGCCTCTCCGCCGGGCGGCATCGACGCAGACGTGCCCGCGGGCAAGGTCACGGAGCGCTCCTCCAGATACGAGGAGGTGCTTTGCAGGTCGAGGGTGTAGCGGCGCGAAGGGCTGCGCGCGAACGTACGTACCAGGTTGTTGAGCGTCGAGGGCGCCAGGTGCATTTCGTCGCCGTCGAGGCGTGCCATCTGAGGCACCTGTGCCCGATACGAGTAGTGGACCGGGCTCTGCAGATCCGCAAGCGATCGGAACGCTTGGGAGCTGAGCCGGATGCCCGGATGATCTGCGGCAAGCACGCGCTCGAGGCGCTCCAGGCGTGTTCCGGCGGCCTGGTAGTAGTCGCGGTAGCTGGCCGCTTCCACGCCTCGAACGAGCTCGTCGCCCCGTACTTTCGCCGAACCATCCGCCGCCAGCGCGACCTGTAGCTTGCGCCGGCGATGATTGCTGGTCGCAAGCGCCGTGGGCGTGCGGCGAAGCTCGGCGGTCTCGGGCCCGACATGCAGCACCATGACACCTTGATCCTGCGCCGGCAGCTCTTGCGTGCCGCTGTGCTCGGCGGTTCCGTCCAAGTACAGATCGAGATCAGGCACGTAGGCGATGGCGTGGTCGAACACGGCAAGCGATGCCGGAAGCCCTTCGATGCGCCCATTGCGTCGTGTACGAACCAGCACGATCTGCGTTGCTACGCCGGCTTCACGCAGCATGGTGTAGATCAACGAAGCTTTGTCTTTGCAGTCGCCAAAGCCGCGCTGCACCACGAGCGGCACCCGATAAGGCAGGTAGCCATGAATCCCGAATTCAAGGGCGACGTAACGCGTGTTGCGCACGACCCAGTTGTGGATTCGCTCCACTTTCGTGCGGATGTCGCTTACTCCACGTGTCAGCTTCCGCACGGTCGCTTTCAGCGCTTCGTCCGCATAAAGCTGGTCCTTGATCAGCCCCCAGTACCAGCGGCCGACGTCCTGCCAGCTCTCGTAGGTCGAGACGTGCAGGTAGGGGCTCACCTCGGCGATGCCGGGCATCCCAACTTCCGACTGAATCGCCGGTACGTCCTTGGCGACCAGGCGATGAATGCGCTGCTGGCCTCGCGTCTGCTGCGAATACTCCAGATCGGACAGCCGTGGCTTGTGTAGATGCAGCGACCGGGACACCGGCGCGATCAGCACGTATTCGATGTGCCTCGAAGGGACGAGACCTTGGAACAGCTTGAGGTCGCCGTAGTAGTCCGCAAAGAGATTGCGATGGGCGACGTCGTCGACGCGGTAGCGCAACTCCACGACGTCGCCGGGCTCGAGATCGGGAAAGATCACGACGCGCGCGCGCGTGTCGTAGTAGATGCGGTACCAGGGCTCGCCCAGCTGGCGCTCGTAGGTTTGGATGGCTTCGAGCGTGCGTCCGGCCCGGTAGATGCGGGCCAGCCGCAGATCGACCCGCTGTGTGATCGGGTCGAAGCGGATGGAGTAGGTGCGTAGCCTGCGCGCGCCCTCCTTGTCGTGGACTTGAAACACTTCTTGGCGAAAACTCGAGCCCAGACCGCTTGGGTAGACCGTGTTGACGGTCAAATCGTGTAGCACGCTGTTGGAGTAGCGGGCGTAGTCCTTGCGGCGCTTCAGGAAGGTGTCCGAGACCGCGGCATAGGCCTCGTCCGCGCGTTGCTCGGGGCGGATCTGCTCGAGCAGCTCGCGTACCCGGGCATCCTGCGGCCGCAGGGCGAGCGCCTTGCGCAATGCCTGCGCCGCGGCGTCAGGTCGTTGGGCACGCAGCAGCGCCTTGCCGTAACGCACATGGCTGCTCGGATCGTGGGGGCAAAGCAGCATGGCCTCGCGGTAGGTGGCCAGGGTGAGGTCGCTGCGGCCCACGGCGTCGTAGACACCGGCCACGTACTGCAGCGTTCGCGAGCTGCCGGCACCGAGCATACGCAAGCTGTCGAGCTGCTGGAAGGCTTCACGCGTTCGTCCCCGCTCGAGCGCATCCACGAGCAAGATGCGACGCGAACGCAGATCGTCGTGGCGCAGTTCGAGCAGTCGCCGGCGCAGGGCCAGACTCTCGTCGATGAGCTCGGCCGTTGCGGTGGCTTCTGCCAGCATGCGAATCGCCCATGGAGATGAGGGCGCACGCTTGGCGAGCCTGCGCACTTCAGCGAGGCTTGCGCGTTCGAGTCCGAGTCCTCCAAGGATGCGAGCGCGCAGGGCCATGGCGCGCAGCGAGGTTGCGCCGTCGCCTTGGATGCCATCGAGCAGGGGCAGCGCGCTTTCGGCGCTGGGTCCTGTCGCGATGACCGACGCCATGAGCAGCTTGGCCCTGGCAGCGCTGCCGAACTTCGTCATGGCGGCCTCTGCGAAACGCATGCGCTCGCCGCGTGTTTCCGCGAGCGAGCTTGCGAGCTCGAGCCGCGGGAGCGTCGGTCGCCTGTGCGCGGCCAGAGCGGCCAGCTGTTTCGCGCGCCGCTCGGCCGGATCGTCGGCACGCGTGTAGGTCAGCATCCGGGCGAGATCCTCCAGGGCCTGCGCCGTCGGACGAGGGCGTGCCGCCGCCTGCTCGAGCGCTTGCAGCAGGGAACGTGGAGCCCTTGGCAGGCGGGCGATCCCGTGGCCCCGGCTTACCTGAGGGGGTGTGTCGTGGCTCTCGCGCAGACGCAGGCCCTTGGCCGGGCGCCCGCTCGGGTCGGTGACGCGCACGTAAAAGCCCCAGGCGCCCTTGGCCACGCACACCTTGACCAGGATCCGGTTGGGGCCCTTGTGCGCGCCGACCACGACGGCGCTGCGGCCGGGACCGGCTCCGCGATACGCCGGGTCGCGCACTACCTCCTGGCCGTTCCAGTACATCTTGACTGCTCCGGCCGCGCCCACCCACAGCGCTAGCGCGCGCGCGCGCTCGGCATGCACCACGGTCTCGGCGAAGCCGCAGGCATTGGTCTTCGGGTAAAGGACGTGCTCGAGCGGTACGTAGCCCGAACGCACGACGTCGGGCAACAGACGCCAGCGCACCCTCCGGGCCTTGCCTTCGTAGCCTTCGTCCAGCGAAGGGGGCTCGGCAGGCCGTCGCTCAGCCGCGAACGTCTGGTCGAGTCCGGTCTTGCCCTCGTTGTCGAACGGGCCGATCACGTGCCAGCGGCGCAGGTAGCCCAGCGCATCGAACGTCTCTAGCGCGATATCCATCCGGCCGTTGCGCGCTTGACCCAATGCATGCAGGCGCGAAACGTAGGCGCGCAGGGCATGCGGCAGCCGGCGGTTGCTCTCCAGCTTTTCGAGCAGCGCCAGCGAGTGGCTGGGGGTCGAACGATCCCAGTCGTTCCATAGCCGAAGCAGCGGCACCACGGCCCTGGGGGAAGGCGCCAGCCGCGCCACGCGCGCGGCTCGATTGCTCTGAGCTTGGTCGAACGGGTTGTGGGCAGCTGCGCGAGCAGCGCAAAGCGCGAGCGGGGTGAGCGCGCACAACACCGCCGCACCGATGGGCAAGCGGCCTGTGTTTCCGACTGGTCGTCTCGGTTCGGATCCCGATGCTCGCAGCAACTTCACCTCGATCGAAGAGGGCGGCTCCCCGAGGATGCGTGAAGGAACAAGCACGGCCCTGTCCTTTGGCGGGGCCGTGAGTGCCGATTCAGCGTAGCGGGCCGGCCCGCCCGGGACAACCCGTGCTTGCGACCAAGGAGGTGGTTGAAGCCGCATCCAGCGAGGCGGCGCTGTCGCTGCCGGCGCCGTAGGCCACGAACACGATCTGCGCTCCGCGAGCGTCGCCCTGGTCTAGCGCCTGCGCACGTAGGCGAGACGGCCGGCTGACAGACTGCGCCAGTCGTGCTCGAAGCCGTTCGGCACGAGACCGGGCGGCGCGTGGGGAAAGAGCCGTTCTGCCGGCGCCCCGCCACACCTCGACCTGAACCGGCCCGTGGGGATGGGCCTCGAGCAGCGCGACCACGTGCTTCAGGTGGGGCCTTGCCCTGCGACGCATTCGGCCCGCCCTGCGGCCAAACACGTGCTCGAGGCGCAGCGTGACACCTCGCGGCAAGTGCTCGGCCTGCAAGCCACGTTGGCGGGCTGCGGCCAGCAACGAGTCGATTTCGGCCGTTCGAGGTCCGGGCCTGCTCGCGCGCGCAGAGCCAAGTGCTCGCTGGGCCTCCAGCATCGTGTGGCGCGCCGCGGCCATGGCTTCGCTGCTTCCCAGTTGGTGACTGCGTGCGATTTCCAGCGCCCAGCGGGCCCGCTGCACCGACTCGGCGCCGGCGTTCATGCCGAGCGCGGCGCCGATCAAGAGCACGCTGCGTGCGAGCAGAAACCGGGTGGCCTGAGCCAGGCGGCGCGTGTCGCGTTCAGCGCTTCGGTCGCGCTGGCTCGCCCCGAGCTCGGCGGCGGCAAAGGCCTTCTGCGCTTGCTGGCGCGCGAGTCCGGCTGCGAGCAGCAGCTTGGTTTGCCTGGCCAGGTGCCTGCGAGCCCGATCCGCTCTGGCCGCTGTCTCGAGCGCTCGATCTTCGGTCTCCAACAGGGCCTGTTTCCTGTGCTCGAGCGCGATTCGCTCCGCCTCCATCACGGCCGCGCTCATGAGCATGCGCGCGGCCGAGCCATGATCCCGTGCCGCGCCTTGGTCCTCGCCGGCGGCCCGAACCGCCCGTGCCGCTTGATCCTCGGCCATGGCGACCAGATCGGGGGCCTTGTGGCGCGCGCTGGCGACCCGGGCTGCGTCAACACCCGCAAGCGGGTCCGGAGCGGGAGCGGCGTGCGCGCAGGCGCCGAGGCAGCCCGCGAGCAGGGCCGTCCTAGCCCGCATCGGTCACCAGCCTCCGGCTCGATGGGCCCTGCTTGGCGCGCGCCAGCTGGGCTCGGGTCTTGTCGAGTGCTTGGCAAGCGATGCGCTTGCTCTCCTGTGCCTTGGCTGCGGCGCGTTCGAGCTCTTGGACCATCCGCCGGGTCGCGGTCAATGCGAGCGTTCGATCGGCGAGCATCAGCGCCGCGCGCGCCACCATGACCGATCGCCTGGCCTCGTCCCGGCGACCCATCGCGGCGCTTTGCTCGGCCTGAACCAGGGCTTGCTTTGCCTGCCGCAGGACGGGCCGCACCTGCCTGGCATCGGGATGCCGGTCGAGGCGCTGCAGTTCCTGCGTCACGATCCCGATTTCGGGTCCGAGCGATGCAGGGCGACCGAACAGCTGCCGGAGCTCGTCCGTGCCGGCGGCTGCATCGAACGCCTGCCCCTCGGCACTCGAGCAAGCACTCACCGCCAGCCAGGCGGTGATGCACGCCAAGGCCCTACGATTCGGCATGCGGTTTTCCCAGCCGACGTGTCCTAGCCGGCATGCGGTTTTCCTAGCCAACCTGCGGTTTTCCTAGCCAACCTGCGGTTTTCCTAGCCAACACTGCGCAGCCCCTGTGCGACGCCGTTGAGAGCCGCGCCAAGTGCCTGATCGATCTGGCTGCGTTCATCCGAGTCCTCGCCGCATGCCCGTTTGCGCAGCAGCAGGCTCATCTGCATCAGTGAAAGCGGATCGATGTAAGGGTCGCGCAATACGATGGTGGTTTGCAGCTGAGGCTGGTCTGCCAAGAGGTACTCTTGTTTGCGGATGGCCAGCGCAGCGTCCACGGTCCGCCGGTACTCCGCCTCCAGCGTCTCGAACAGCCGCAGATCGCCGCCCAGGTGCTGCACGTACGCGCGTGCGATCTCCATGTCCGCCTTGGCGCATGCCACCTCGACCTTGCCCAGCAGGTCGTCAAAGAAGGGCCAAGCCTGGGCCATGCGCTGCAGTGTTTCCAGGCCGCCGGATCGTTCGATCACCTGGCTGAGCGCGCTGCCCACCCCGAGCCAGCCGGGCAGCGCCAGCCGTGTCTGCGTCCAGCCGAACACCCACGGGATCGCGCGGATGCCCTGCATGGTTCCGGTGCCCTTGTCCCGATAGGCCGGGCGCGATCCGAAATGCACGTGAGCGAGCTCCTTGACCGGCGTGGTGCTCAGGAACATCCGAAACAGCTCATCGCTTTCGTGCACGAGACTTCGGAAGACGGGATAAGCCAGGCCGCTGAGCTGCTCCATCATCTCGCGAAAACGCGCCTCCTCCTCCGGCTCGAGATCCGCCCGCCAGTCGTTGCTCAGCGCGTGCAGCGTGCCGGCCAGCATCACTTCAAAGCTGCGTTCCGCGATGGGCAGCAGGCCGAACTTCTGGCTGATGATCTCCCCTTGCTCGGTGAACTTGATGCGGCCATCCAGGGTGCCCGGGGGCAGGGCAGACAGGGCACGAAAGACCGGCGAGCCCCCGCCTCGCCCCACGGAGCCGCCCTGGCCGTGGAACATGACGAGGCGTACGCCCGCTTTGGCCGCGACCTCGCTGATCGCTTCCTGGGCGGTGTACAGCGCCCAGGCCGCGGGCAGCAATCCAGCATCCTTGCCCGAATCCGAATACCCCAGCATCACGTGCTGCACCATCCCCCGCGCTTCGACTTGACGCCGGTATGCCGGGTCCGAAAAGGACGAGCGCAAGGTGTCGGCCGCTCCCCTCAGGTCGCTGAGCGTTTCAAAGAGCGGCGCCACATCGATGCTGGAACGAGGCGGGTCCGAAGCCAGATCGAGCAGTCCAGCCTCGCTTCCCAGCAACAGCACACGCAGCAGATCTTCGGGCGAGCGCGCCATGGACACGATGTACATCGAGGCTGCGTCGTTGGAGATCTCCTCGTGGATGGTACGCATGGCGCTGAACACCTCGAGGACCCTGCGCGTCTGCTCGCCAAGCGGCAGGTGCGGTCCCACCAGCGGGCGCCGTCCCAGCAGCTCGCGCCGCAGCTCGGCTCGCTCGCCAAGGCGCAACGCCACGGCTTGGCCGATGTCCGCCACGGCGCTCGCGTGCACGTCCGAGTCCTGGCGCACATCCATCATGTAGCCGTGGAAACCGTAGATCCGCAGCCGAGTAAGCAAGGGCTCGAGCAGGGTCTGCCGGGCAAGTGCGGCTCGGGATTCGTCGAGCGCCCGTGCGATCAGATTCAAGTCGTCTCCAAAAGCAGCCGAGTTCGGGTAGGCGGCCGGTTGGGGCACATGCTCGCGTGCATCGCGAGCCGCGAGCAAGCGGCAGGTTGCCTGCAGCCGAGTCGCGATGAAGCTGAGCTTCAGCCGCAAGGGCTCCTCGCGATCACGGCGACGATTGAGCTCCCACACCTCGGGCATGTCCGTGCGGTCGCGCTCGAGCGAAGCCCTCAGGCTCGCGGGCGCCGCCACCACCCGCGCGGACACCGAAATGCGCTGTGCGAGCTCGATGACCGCTCGCTCGTACTGCCGCACGATCACGTAGGCGTTGCGGCGCGCCGCGGCCAAGGTGATCTCGGGCGTCACAAACGGGTTGCCGTCCCGGTCGCCCCCGACCCAGCTGCCGGGCCGCAGCGGGGTGATCCTTCGCATCGACTCACCGAACACCTCGGCGAACTCACGCTCCAGGAGCGCAAGCACGCTGCCGCCGGCGTCGAGGAAGCGATCCTCCAGGTACCACAGCGTGCTGGCAACTTCGTCCATCACGTGAGGGCGGTCGCGGCGCACCTCCGAGGTCAACCAGAGCAGCTCGATTTCGGTCTCGAGCGCTCGATCCTGACGGGCTCGCTCCTCGGGCGTAGCCGCGTCCCGCGCCAGAAGCGCAGCCGCCACCCGCTCCTGCAGGGCGAGGATCGTGCGCCGGGTGGCCTCGGTGGGATGGGCAGTCAGCACCGGTCGGATGTCGAGCCGTGCCAGTAGCTCGTCGGCCTCTTGCGCGCTGTACCCGCGTTGCTTGAGTCCCTGCAGTACGGCTCGCAGCGAGCGGCCGTGCTGTCGGGGCCGTCCATCCGGTCTGGCAGGGGCGTTCGGTGCTGGCTCATCAACGGCCCTCGATCGTCGGCCCCGGCGCACCAGATGCACCTGCTCGGCCGTGTTGATCAGCAGAAAAAACAGCGTGAAGGCCCGGCAGACGCGCGCCAAGGTGGGCAGCGGCAGGCCCTGCACTTTGTCGAGCAGCTGCTTCAGGGAAAGCGCCCCGGGATCGGCCCGTCGCCTGGCACGGCAGTCGGTTCGGAGCTCTTCGACGGCGCGAAAGCAGTCTTCGCCTTCGAGGCGCTGGATTGCACGCCCCAGCGCCGAGGCCAGCCAGCGCACGTCGTCGCTCAGGGTCCGATCCTGCTGCTCGTTGGCGGGTGAGGGTAGCCACGACATGAAACCGACGCTGCGCCAAAAGTGCTCCCGGCGCAAGAGCTCCGGGACGGATTGACGTTGGGCTCGAGCAAGGCGTTTGCCCTGGTTGGGGCCGGGAAGGTATCCCTTATTGGATGCGACAGGGACGGTTCGTGGTGCTCGAGGGGATCGACGGCGCCGGCACGACCACCCAGCTCGGCCGGGTGGCGGCTGCACTGGCTGCCGGGGGACAAACGGTGCACACCACGAGCGAGCCCAGCCGAGGGCCGATCGGGACGCTGCTGCGACGGATCCTCGCTGGCGAGCTTGCTGCCCCCGGCGAGCACGCGCTGGCGCTGCTGTTCGCCTCCGACCGTGCTGACCACCTGCAATCCGAAGTCGTACCCAAGCTGCAGCAAGGCGTCACGGTTTTGAGCGACCGCTATTACCACTCGTCGCTTGCCTACCAATCGCTTCGGGCTTCGGACCGACGCGCCCGTGCGGCCTGGCTGCGTGAGATCAACCGCTTCGCTCGCGTGCCGGACTTGACCCTGGTCTTCGACCTCGATCAGGCCGTTGCCGCGCAGCGGCGCGCCGAGCGCGGCGACCGGCAGCTCTACGACTCGGCCGAGCTGCAGCGAGCGCTCGCCGAGTTCTACGGCAACATCGAGCAGGTGTTGCCCGGGGAGGCCATCGCCCACATCTGCGCTGGCGCTTCGATGCAGCAAGTAACCGAGCAGATCCTCGGTCGCCTTCGGGAGTCTGCGCTGGCGTAAGCAGCGGGCCAAGCCGCGGACAGGGCAATTCGGCACTGCGGCCAACGTCGATTCTGGATCGAATGACCCAATCTACCCTGTCCCGTGTAGGCTATCATGGCGAGGGGATCTCCGTGCTTGGGCTCGGGGCCCACATCACATTCAGGGAGCAAAACATGCCGCGCCGCGCCAGTGAACACCCGCAACGACAGTCTTCCAAGCGGGCGGGTCGCAAACGCTCGATGCGTCCTCTGCCTCCGGAGCTCGAAGCGGCTCGAGCACGACCCGATGACGACGAGGCCTGGGAACAGGCGGAGGCCTGGGTCGAACGGACGCAACGCCCGGACGACGTGAGCCGCCTCTACCGAAACGTGCTCGGCGGTGAGCTCCCGTCCGAGCTGGCCTCCGTCGTGGGGCAGCGTGCGGTGCGTTTTCACGAGGCCTGGTACGGCGGTGATAGCAAGAAGCTGCCGGAGCTGCTCGCGCGCGTGGTCGAGCTCGATCCGGCGGCAGACTGGGCCTTCCAGCGGCTCACGATGTCCCATACCGCAGCAGAGCGCTGGACCGATCTGCTCGAGCTCTACGATCGGGTGGTCGAATCGAGCGCCGAGACCTCCCGGCGCATGCAGCTGCTCGATGAGGCCGCCCACATCGCCAAGGACTTTGCGGGGCAGCCGGACCGTGCGATCGGCTACCTCGAGCAGCTCTTCAGGTTGGATCCCTCCAACGCCAAGCTGGCCTCCTCGCTCGAGCGACTGCTCGAGCGCCGGGAGCGCTGGTCGGAGTTGATCGTGCTGTGGCAGGCCCGCGCCGAAGTCCTCGGTGGGGCGGAGATCCACAAGGCGAACGTGCGGGTGGCCACCTGCTATCTGGACAAGCTCAGCGACTATACGTCGGCGCTGGACACCGTGCGCGTGCTGATGCGCGATGAGCCGCAGCACCCGGCGGTCGACCGCGTGCTCGAGGCGATCCTCGCTGCGGGATCTGCTCCGGCTGACACGCGTCTCGCTGCGCTCCAGATCTTGCGGGAGCGCTACGTCGGGCGCGGCAGTGCGGGCGACGTCGTACGTGTGCTGGAAGCGGGAGCCTCCTTCCTGCGCGGCGAGCAACGTACCGCAGCGCTGAGCGAGCTGACCGAGTTGCTGATCACCGTGGGCCAAGAGGCCAGGGCTCTGGAGCACCAGGCGGCGCTGCTCGTGATCGACCCGTCGGAGTTGGTTCAGGCCAAGCTCGGTGCCTTGGCCGAGCGCACAGGCCGTCACGAGCGCTACGCCGAGGCCCTCGTGGCAGCAGCCGATGCCGTGGACGATCGGGCCCACGCGGTAGCGCTGATCATGCAAGCCGCCCAGGTGCGTGAGGATCAGCTTGGCGATCTGGCCGGCGCCATCGAGCTGTACAAGCGCGTGCTCGACGCCGGCGCCGTGCCTGCGGCGACGCTGGCGGCTGCGCGCCGGCTCAACGAGCTGCTGAGCACGGCCGAGCGCGAGCAAGAGCGGCTCGGGGTGCTCGAACGGCTGGCCAAGCTCGAGCCGGAGCCCTCCGAACGCAACCAGGTGTTGGGCCAAATCGCGCGTTTGGCCGACAAGCTGGGAGACTCGGAGCGCGCGCTCGCAGCCTGGAATCGCCGGCTGCAGGGCGACTCGACCGATCTGGAACCGCTCGACGCCCTGATCGAATCGCACACCCAAGCGCGCGACTGGCCCAAGGTCGTCGAGCTGCTCGGGATGCGGGTGGCGGCTCCGGTGTCGGCGCAGCAGCGCCGGCAAGACCTGATGGAGATCGCGCGCATCTTTTCCGAGGAGCTCGAGCAGCTCGACGACGCGATCGAGACCTGGCGCGAGTTGCAGCGGACGTTTGGCGAGGACGCCAAGAACGTCGCCGCACTGAGCCGCTTGCTGCGCGCGGCCGAGCGCTGGCAGGAGCTGACCGAGCTGCTTGCGCGTGCGGCCGCTCACGAAACGACGCGGTTCACCGAGCTGCAGGCCGAGCTCGGCAGCGCCTACCGGGATCACTTGGGCGAGCCCCAGCGAGCCACCGAGTGCTTTCGCAGCGCGCTCGAGGCGGACCCGCGGCACCACGAGTCGCGCGCCGGTCTACGTTCCCTGCTCGCCGTCGACGCATGCAAGGCGGAGGCGGCGGACGCGCTGGCCCGTGCGTTCGCGGTCACCGACGAGTGGCAGAACACCCTTGCGATTCTCGATGTGCGTCTCGAGGTGGCCGACTCGCCCGCCTCGAAGGCGGCGCTGCTGCGCGAGGCCCGCTCGCTTCACGAGGACAGGGGTAGCGATCCCGGGGCGGCCCTCGACTGCATGCGGCGCGCGTTCGCGCTGGACCCGCGCAACGAGGCGCTGGAAGCCGAGGTGGAGCGTCTCGCGAGCAGCACCGGCAACTGGTCGCTCGCGGCAGCTGCCTACAGGGGAGCCCTCGAACGCGCGGAGCCACAGAGCGCACGTCTGGCTCATTTGCGCTTTCGAGAGGGCAGTATCTTGGAGCTGCGGCTGGAGCAGCCGGAAGCGGCACTCGAGGCCTACGAGGTGGCCGCGGGTGTCGCGCCCGAACGGGTGGACGTGTCGCTCTCGCTCGTCCGGGTCGCGTCCGGTCTGGGCCGCTGGGCCGTAGCGTCCCGGGCCATCGTCTGCTCCGCTCGTGATCTGGGCCGTATCGAGCCTTCGCTTTGGGAGGAGGTCGAGGCCGGTGCTGCGCGCGCCTCGGCTTGGGACGCGCTCGCCGAGGCCATGGCCCGGGCCATAGCGGATGCTGCCGGGCTTCCTGCGTCGCTGGCGCGCGAGCTCGAGGCGGCCGTTGCTCGCTGGCAGCGCCAGCGTCGCGACGATCCGGAGGCGGCGGAGGCGGCGCTGCTACGTGCGGTGGGGCACGAGCCAACCCACATCGAGACGCTCGACATGTTGGTCGAGCTTCAGCGCAGGGCCTCGGGTCGCCCCCTGGTCGAGACCTTGCTGCGCCTGGCCGAGCTCACGCCGGACAACCTCGACGCGCTGCACGAAGCCGCGGACGTGGCCGAAAACACCATCGGCGATCGCGATCTGGCCGTTTCGATTCTGCGGCGGCTCTTCGAGCGTTGCGCCAAGCTGCTCAAGCGCGGGGGCGAAGCCAGCGGCGCGCGCCAGGTCGAGCCCACGGCGCTGTGGGCTGTTCAGCGCCTGGTTGTATTGACCCGTCAGCCTCGCGAATACGCCAGCACGGTGGATCTCCTGCTGCGCGCGGCCAGCATGCCTTTCGAGCTCTCGGTGCGCCAGCAGTTTCGGCACGAGGCCGCCGAGCTTTACGCCCAGGAGCTCGAGGACCCAACGCGCGCCATCGATCTGTATCGTCAGATTCTCGACGTGGACCCCGTCGACCAAAAAGCAGTCAAGAAGCTTGGCGACATCTTTCTGGCCCAGGACCGGCTGCCGGACTTGCTCCTGCTCAGACGGCGCGAGCTGGGGCTTGACCTCGAGCAGGAGCGCCGGCTGCAACTGCGCTTGGACGTCGCCCACATCATGGGCGTGCTCGAGGACCGCGGGGGCCGCGTGGAGTCGCTGCGAGCCAACCTCGACGAGCTTCCGGGACACGAGCCCTCGATCGACGCGCTGTGGGATGTGATGAGCGCGAAGGGTTGGCACGCACAGCTGGCCGATGCCATGAGCCAGCAGGCCGAGGTGCTGGAGCAGAGCCAGCCACGGGCGGCGCTCGGCCTGTGGAAGCGCGTGGCAGCTCACGTCGAGAGCAAGCTCGGTGACGCCGAGCGCGCGATCTCATGCTATCTGCGGGTGTTCGCGCTGGAGCCCGAAGGCATCGCGCTCGACGCCTTGGGTCGGTTGCACGCCGAGCGGGGCGAGTACGGCGCGGCGGTCGAGTGGCTCGAGCGCAAGCTGGCGGCCGACTCCGAGGACCAGCGTGCCGCCACGACGCTGCGTCTGGCGCAAGCGCATTTACATACCGGCCATCCCGAGCGCGCTCGCGCCTGCCTCGAGGACGCGGTTCGCGGCGATCCCGGTGCGCTGGCGGCGCGCGAGCTGCTGGCTCGGATCTACCGCCAAGACGAATCTTGGGAGCCGCTGGGGCGACTGCTCGTAGAGGGCTTCGATCACGTTCCACAGCAAGACAAGCTCGCCTACGCGCGCGAGAGCGCCGAAATCTACTACCGCAAGCTGGGCGCCGCGCCGAAGGCGATCACGAGCCTCGAGCGCGCCATCGAGCTCGACCGCGAGGACCGGGAGCTGCACCTGATGTTGGCCGACGCGCTGCGGATCGACGGCCGGCTTGACCGGGCGCGCGAGGTGCTGCAGACCCTGATCGACGAGTTCGGACGCAGGCGCAGCCCGGCGCGGGCCGCGGTGCACTTTGAGATGGCGCGCGTGGCACGTGATGCCGGCGACACCGAGGCGGCCTTCGAGCAACTCGAGCTCGCGACACGGATGGACGTCGGTCACCTTCAGGCGATGCAGGCGCTGGGTGACTTGGCACACGACGCGGGTGATCTGGATCGTGCGGAGCGAGCCTATCGGGGCCTTCTGCTGGCTGCGCGCAGACGCAAGGCGGGCGAAGAGCGCTCCCGCATCGGCCCGAGCGAGGTCTTCTACCAATTGCACCAGATCGCCGAGCTGCGCGGCCGCGTCGAGCAAGCCCAAGAGTTGCTGGAGTCGGCGCTCGAAACCGCCGTGCAAAACGACGACGAGGCGCGCCGGTTCCAGGCGTTCTTGCTGGGGCGCAACGAGACCGATCCGGTCATGCGGGTGCTCGATCTGCGCTTGGAGCACGTGCGCGATCCGCTCGTGGAGGCGGAAGTGCTCGCGGTTCGTGCCGAAGTGCTCGAGCGTCTCGGGCGCCTGGACGAGGCGCTCGAAGCCTGCATGGCTGCACTCGAGAAGAACCCCACGTCGATCGAGCTCCACGACGCTGCACGCGGTCTCGCAAAGCAGGCCGAAAAGACCCAGCGCTACATCGACAGCGTGAGCGCGCTGGCGGAGCGGGCTCGACGCAAGGGCGAGGCCCGGCTTGCCGCCTTGCTGCATCTGCGTTTGGGCAGCGTGATTGAACAGGAAGTGGGTGACTTGGACCGCGCGGCCGGCTTGTACGCCAAGGCCGAGGCGTCGGGCGAATGCGTGGCGGAAGCGTGGGCCGCCTTGGCGCGTGTCGCGGGTGCGCGAGGGGACGTGGCCGAGCAGCGCAGGGTGCTGCGTGAGATCGCTCAACTGTCGTCCGATGTCGTGACGGGCAAGGTGCGAACGGACGCCCTGTTTCAGCTCGCGCAGATCGAGCTCGCGGCTTCCGATACGCGCGATCAGGGACTCGAATCGCTCAAGCTCGCGCTGCAGCGCGACCCGCAATACCAGAGGGCGCGTGCCATGTTGGAGCACGCGATCGACCGTGCGCCGGAGCATCAGGGGCTGCTGAATCTGTACGAGCGCGTGGCCCGATCATCCGGTGACCGGCAGATGCTGCTCGAGTGGTTCGAGCGCCGGCTCAAGCTCGAAAGCGCCACACTCGAGGACGTGCGGGAGGCTTTCGAGCACGCGATGGCGGTCGATGCCGTCGAGCGCGCCGAGCGGTTGCTGCGACGAGGGCTCGAGCACGCGAACGGAGCGCCCGATGCGGCGGAGCACAGACCGTGGCTGCTGTCGGGGTTGGCGGAGTGCCGCAAACGATTGGGTGATCTCGAGGGGGCGCTCAACTGCCTGCAAGAAGCCCTGCTCGAGACCGAGGACGACGAGCGAGGCACGCTGACGTTGCGCCTGGCACAGCTTGCCTCGACCACGGGCGGCAACCGTGAGCTCGCCTTGCAGGCCTACCGGAGCCTGTGGTCGCGCGACCCGGCCAATCCGGAATTGTGGCAACCGCTCGTGCGCCTCTACCACGAGCTCGGTGACAAGGAGGGCCTCGGCGAGTGCGTCGAAGGGACGCTCGCGTCGATGCCCGAGCCGCGGCAGCGCAACGCACTTCGCATGCAGCATGTGGCCTACCTGATGCGCGGCCACGAGCAGGCGCCTGCCACCCAGGCGCCAGGTGCTGTCGACGTCGGGGCTATCGACGAGGTGGCGCCCGTGCTGCGCCAGGTGCTGCGCGAACAGCCCGACCATGGCGAGGCGCTCGACCTGCTGGCCGGGCTGCTGGAGGGTGCTGGACGCACCGACGAGTTGCTGGATCTGCTCAAGGAGCGGTTCCAGCACGCCTGCGGGCTGGGCGATGCCCAAATGGTGGTTCCGCTGGCTCAGCGGCTTGGAGCGCTGCTGCGTTCGGGTGACCGTCAAGCGGAGGCCAAGGCGCTATACCGGGCCGCGCTCGAGTGCGTGCCCCAGAGTCGCGCGATCCTGAACGACTTGCGCGAGTCGCTCGATTGCGACGAGGACGCGCTGGAGCGGGCGGACGTCATGCAGCGAATCCTGGCGATCGAAGCGCCCGAGCGGGCTCCGGCACTGGCGCTGGAGCTGGCCGACTTCTGGCAGGAGCGTGGGCAACAGGCCCGCCGGCGCCGGACCCTCGAGATAGGCCAGCGGCTATGTCCCGACCACGAGGAGCTGCGGGCGCGCCTCGTAGCTTGCCTGGAGGAACAAGAGGTCTGGCCGGCACTGATCGAGCTGCTTGTTTCCGAAGCGCACCGGGTCGCAGGCAGCGACAAGCAGGGCGCCGTGGCGCGTCTGCGCGATGCGGCGCGTCTGTGCCGGGAGCGGCTGGGTGACAGCGCGGCCGCCTCCGAGCACCTGCGGCAAGCCCTGCTGATCGATGCCCACGACGTGTCCGTGCTGGCCGAGCTGACACGCTGCCTGGCTGACTCCGGCGACCCGCAGACTGCGATCGAGCAGCTCACCGGACTGCTCGATCAGCGGGAGCAGGCGGGCGCCGTACGGGCCGAGCTGCTCAAGGTGCGGGCCGATCTGTGGCTTGCGCTCAAGCGGCCGGACGCAGCGCTGGCCGATTTGGCGCAGGCGCAGGAGCTCAGCGGCGAGGGGCTGCACGACGAGCTCAGCCAGGCCTACGAAGCACAGCGCAGGCTTGCCGCCGAGCAAGGAGACGCAGAAATCGTACGCACGGCGACCTTCAAGCTCGCGTCGGCCCGGGCCGCTGCGGGCGATGTCGAGGCTGCGCGCGAGCTGCTTTCCGGCTGGGTGGTGGGCCAGCCCGAGGACGTCGAGGCGCTGCGGGAATTGCGCGACGTGCTATTCGCGTCGGCCCGCTGGGCGGACGCGGTTCCGATTTGCGATCAGCTCGTGGAGCTCGAACAGGGTGACGCGTTGGTTTCCGCCGCATTGGATCTCGCGCGCGCGGCGGAGCAGGCCGGGGCGGGTGAGCGAGCACGCCAGGGCCTCGAACGAGCCTACGCGAGCCAGCCGGAAAGCGGCGAGCTGCGGGGTGCGCTGCTACAGATCTACGAGCAGACCGACGCCAAGCGAGAGCTCGCGAAGCTGCTGCTCGCTGACGTCGAACGGCTTGATGACGAGGACGAGCAATTCGAGCTGTTGCGCAGGTGCGGGCAGCTGCTGCAGCACGAGGAGCCCGAGGCTGCGCTGGCCGCGCTGAAGCGCGCTGTCGAGCTCAAGCCCAAGGACCACGCCACCACGGTCTTGGTGATCGACGCCCTGACCGAGCTCGAGCGCCATGACGAGACCCGACAACTGCTCGAAAGTGCGATCGCATCCCACAAGCGGCGGCGCTCCGCGGCGCTGGCCGAGCTGCTGCACCGCCGAGCCCGCTTGTGCCTGCTCAACGCGGACCCCGCAGGTCAGCTGAAGTGGCTAAGCCAGGCGCTCGACACCGACCGCAGCAGCGGACCGATCGCGGCGGAGCTTGCCGAGCTCGCCATGGCCCAAGGCAACCTGGAGCTGGCTCAAAAGGCCCTGCGTGCGATAACCATGATGGAGTCACCCGAGCCGCTGTCTCGAGCCGCGGCCTTCCTCAAGCAGGCCGAAATCGCCAACATACAAGGCGACCGCCGGCGGGCGCAGCACTGGGCGCGCAGGGCTCGGTCGCTCGATCCCGAGCTCGCGGAGGCGCAGAGCTTCCTTGAGCAGCTGGATGGCTAGCGCCTAAAGCCAAAGAATCGGCGCCCAAGGACAAGGCCCGCCAGCGTACGGGATCCTAGAGTGGGGGTGTGAACCAGAGCGCCGCCGGAGTGCCAGCTTCGGGTGGAGACGGGTCTACCGTTTCCATCGACATCCCTGCCGGGGATATACGCGACGATTCGCGGATCGGCACCATCCTGAACGGCCGCTTTCGTATCGAGCGCCTTGCGGCGTATGGCGGAGTGGCCCGGGTGTATCGGGCGGAGCAGCTCACCCTTCGCCGACCCGTGGCGATAAAGGTCTTTCACCCCAGGTGCAACAGAGGCGAGTCACTTCGGGACCACTTGCTGAACGAGGCCGCTTGCGTTGCCAAGCTGAAGCACCCGAACACCGTCAAGGTGTTCGACTACGGCTGCACCGCGGACGGCTCGCCCTACATCGCGATGGAGTGGATCGAGGGTCGGACCCTGCAGGACCTTCTGATCGAGATCCCTGTGCTTTCGGTACGGCGCACCGTGCAGATCGCCACCGAGATCTGCGACGCGCTGAGCGAAGCGCATGCGCTCGGCATGGTGCATCGGGATCTGAAGCCATCCAACGTGATGCTGTGCCGGACGGGCGGTCGCATGCGCGAAAGCGTCAAAGTGGCGGACTTCGGGTTGGTCCAGAGCGTGGCCGAGCCCGACCCGGAGAAGCTTGAAGGCATGGTCGTGGGCTCGCCGGGCTACATGGCGCCAGAGCAAATCCGTGGTCAGGCCCTCGACTGCCGCGCCGACGTCTACGCGCTCGGTGTGCTGCTGTACCGTATGCTCGCCGGCGAGCCGCCCTTCCACAGCGGCGACCCCGTTGCTGACCTGCATGCGCACCTCAACGATCCCATCCCACCGCTCCGACTGGCGCGCCAACGGCACGGGGGTGGCGGGCTGCCCGAGCAGCTGGAGCTCGTGGTCTTGAGCTGTTTGCTCAAGGACCGCAGTGAACGCATCGCATCGATGAAAGAAGTGCACGCGGCACTCGAGCCGTTTGCGAACGCGGTCAGTGCGATGCAAGGGGCGACGCGATACGAGCCGGAAAGTGGCCAGGCACAGGGAGAACGTGGCCAGGCCCAGCGTAGCGGACGAACCGAGAGCTACATCTCGGTCAAGACCGCTCGACCGCGGGAGATCGAGGGCGCTGCTCCTGCGGGCAGGGTGCAGCGCGAGCGGCCAGACGACTCGCGCACCGTGCCGGACACGGCCGTGCTGGCCGATACGGAGGCGGACGCGTTCGATAGCACGCCACGGCCTGCTCGGCCGAGAGCCAACGAGGCCGTGCCTCCGCCCGAGGACGAGGTTAGGCGCAGCAGTTCCAGGACGCTCGGGACCGTTGCGCTGCTCGCGGTTTTCGCCGCGGGGGTGCCGTTGGGGGCCTCGCTGCTGGCGCTCCTGGCGGAGCGGTTTGGGCCGTCTGCGCTGAACGCGGCAACCCCGGTGCCGAGCGCGAGAAGCGCGGGGACGGTACCGGCGCTGGCGCAACCCCCGGAGCGGGCGGTGGCACAACGCTCCGAGCAGCCGCCTGGTGGTGCGGCCACGCCAGAGTCGAAGCAGGTCGGAGGTGCTGTTCTCGGGCATCCTACGTCGACCCGCACGACGAAACGATCCAGACCGTCCCGCTCGCCAGCCACCCTCGCAGCCCGTCCCCGCGGCGCGCACAAGGCCGGCGCACACAAGGCTGGCGCACGCGAGGCCGGCGCACGCGAGGCCGGCGCACGCAAGGCCGGCGCACGCAAGGCCGGCGCGCACAAGGTGGTGCAGCCGCGACGGGCGTTGGCTACGAGCAAGCCCGCGCGCGATTCCAGGGCCCGCGATCCCGGGGCCAAGGACTCCATCGCCAAGGACTCCATCGCCAAGGATTCCATCGCAAGAGCTGCGCCGCTTGCCGCGGCGGCCAGCACTCCGGCCAGGCTGGAAGCGGATGAGCTGGCTGAAAAGGGTCAGATGGAGGCGCACGATCGCGCTTTCAGTGCCCTGATCTCCGAGCTGGCGATCGAGGCGCGCAAACGCGGAGCACGCTCGGACGCGATCGGGCGGCGCGGGCCCGAGCCCACCGGTTCGCGTGGCCGGGGTGGGCTGAAGATCACCGAGCTGGGGAGCAACGCGGCCGTGCCGCGCAGCGTCCTGACGCGAGCCCTGGGACGCATCTCGCCCGCGCTGGAGGGCTGCTACCGCAAGAGCCGGGGCACGGCTCCGCCTTCCGAGCTGAAAGTGAAGCTGCAGATCGGGCAAGCGGGCCGAGTGGAGTCCACCAGCCTGGATGGCAACGCCAGTCCGGCCCTTCGCGCGTGCCTCGAGCGCCCGCTCGGCCGCCTTGTCACGCGCACGCGTCCGGACACGGGCACGCTGCGCGCGAGCTTCACCCTGCGCTACGACTAGCTAGCGCAGGCGGCGATGGGTCAGGCTGGGCAGGCTGGCGCGCACCTCGGTCACGACGGTCGGGTCGATGGAGGCGATCGCGAAGCCCTCGCCGTCAGCGGTTTGTTCGGCGCGGATGCGGCCCCAGGGATCGCAGATCAGTGCGTGCCCGTAGGAACGACGCGGCCCGTAGTGATGGCCTACTTGGGCTGCGGCGATCACATAGGCCTGCGATTCGATCGCACGTGCCCTGAGCAACACGTGCCAGTGGTCTGTGCCCGTGGCGAAGGTAAAGGCAGCGGGCACCGCGAGCGCGATGGCACCGTGGCTCACCAGCTGCCGGTAGAGCTCAGGGAACCGCAGATCGTAGCAGATGGACAGGCCCAGGGTCCCAAAGGGAGCCCGGGTCACAACCGCTTCACCACCCGCCACGACGGTCTCCGATTCCATCAGCACGGTGCCGTCAGGCAACGTGACGTCGAACAGGTGGATCTTGCGATAGATCGCCTTGACAGCACCATCGCTTCCGAGATGGACGCAGGCGTTGCGTACCTTTCCGGCAGTTTCGCCAAGCTCCCAGAATCCACCCAGGATCAGCTGCAGCCTCGATTCTCGGGCAAACGACGCGCAGCGGTCCAAAATGGGGCCGCCCTCCGGCAACGGCTCTGCGATCTCGAGCTTGCCGTCCTCCGGTCCGAGGTAGGCGAAACACTCGGGTGCCAGGATGAGCTCGGCGTCCTGCTCGCCCGCCTTCCCAGCCAAGCGCAGCAACGCCTCGACATTGGCGTCGACGTCCGCGGTCGAGGTCATTTGCAGTGCCGCGACCCTGCAGGGTCGGGCTGAGGGGGAAACAGGCATGCTTGATGCGCTGGCTCAGAAATGAAAGCGTCGCATGGATATGTTCATGAGCAAACCGATCCCGATCATCACGGTCAGCACGCTCGAGCCACCGTAGGAAACAAGAGGCAGCGTGATACCTACCACGGGAAGCAGCCCACAAACCATCCCGAGGTTGATGGTCGCATGCCAGAAGATCAGGCTCGAGACTCCGACGGCCACGACCGCACCAAAACGGTCCTTGGCTTGTGACGCGATCCTCAGGCCCCACAGGACGATGAAGAGATACAACAGGATCAGCAGGGACGCCCCAACGAAGCCCTGCTCCTCGGCCCATACCGGAAAGGGGAAATCCGTGTGTTGATCCGGCAGGAAACGGTACTGGTTCTGCGTCCCGCGCATGAAGCCCTTTCCAAGAAACCCTCCGCTGCCTATCGCGGCCTTGGCCTGATGGGCGTGCCAGCCTGCGCCGAGCAGATCCTTGTCAGGTTGGATGAACGACAGCAGGCGCTGGCGCTGGTAGTCCTTGAGCAAGTATTCCCAGGTCAGAGGTGCGCTTGCCGACAGCGACAGCACCAAGGTCACGAGCGAGCGCAGCTTCAGATGCGTGAGGAACATGATGGTCGCAAAGATGAAGACCAGGATCATGGCTGTTCCAAGGTCGGGCTGCTTGAGGACGAGCACCAGCGGCAACGCGACAATCAAGCCCGGAATGATCAGGTCTTTGAGTGTCCGTCCTTCCGTCTTGGGATCGTTGTGAAGGTATTTTGCGAACGCCACGATGAAGAAGATCTTCATGAGCTCGCTCGGTTGAAGCGAGAAGCTACCCAGCGGAATCCAGCGCTGTGAACCGCGTACCTCGCGTCCCAGAAGGAATACCAGGACCAGCAGCACGATCCCTGCGCCGTAGGCGATCCAGCCATGACGTTCGTAATAGCGGTAATCGATGGCGGCGATCAGCACCGCGACGCCAGCCCCCAAGGTAAGCCAATAGATCTGCTGGATATACAGCTCCTCCATGGCGGCGCCCGGCACGCTGGTCGCGCTGTACAGATTGGTGACGCCGACCGTGGCGAGTGCCGCCACCGCTACGAACAAGGGCCAATCGAATTGGTCCTTGAATTCTCTGGTCAAAGCCATGTCAGGCTCGATCCCTCATCTGCTGTTGACGAGTGCCGTAGTGCCTTCGGTTTCGATGGCAAGCTTCGCCGTGTGACTGCCCAGAGCCTCCTGCAGAATCTGAACCGCAATCGGGGCCGCATGGCGGCCACCGCGTCCGCCGTGCTCCACGAGCACGACGACAGCCATCTCGGGCGCGTGCGCCGGAGCGAAGCCCGCGAACCAGGCGTGACTGCGACGCAGATACCAAGCACGCTCGGGGTCCTCGTGGGGCCTTGGCGCCCGGCGAGCCACCTGTGCGGTTCCTGTCTTGCCTGCCACCCGCACGCCCCCTTCGACGTGCGCTTCGAAGGCGGTTCCCTTTGCGTCGTTGACGACCCCCACCAGGCTGTCCGCGACGTAAGCGAGATGCTCGGGGTCCACGGGCACCCTGCGGCGGATGCGCGGCTTGAAGGTCTGGATGATCTTTCCGTCGGGTGATTCCATGCTCTGTATGAGTTGGGGCACGTACATCTTGCCCCCGTTGGCGATAGCAGCGTAGGCCAAGGCAAGCTGCAGGAGCGTGGCGCGCGTGTTGCCCTGGCCGATCGCCGCGTTCAGTGTGAAGCCCAGGCGGTACTGGCTACCGTAATGTTTGATGTACCACTCGCGTGTGGGAAGAAAACCACGCGCTTCATCGAGACCCACGCCGGTAGCTTCCCCCAGGCCGAAGTCGCGAGCCAGCTGCGTCATGCGGTTGAGCCCTACCAGTTCCGCCAGGCGATAGAAGTAAACGTTGCAGGATTCGATCAGCGCGCGGCGCATGTCGGGATCGCCGTGGACGTGGCTGCAGCGGAACTTGCGCCGGCCGAGCTGATAGAAGCCGCCGCACTCGAAGCGGTTCGAAGGAGCCAGTATGCCGTCCTGCAGCGCCGCCAGCGCGCTGATGGGCTTGAAGGTCGAACCGGGGAAGTAGCTCTCGTAGAGCGCCTTGTCGATCAAAGGACGGAAGGGGTCCGCCTCGATCTTTCGATAGCGCTCCTCGGCTATGCCTCCCGACATCGCGTTGAGATCGTAGGAGGGTTTTGAGTACAGGGCACGGATGCGACCCGTGTGGATCTCGAGTGCCACGGCTCCACCCGAGGGATGCCCCCGAAAAGCGCGGTTGACCACCCGCATCAGATTCATGTCCAGGGTGGTGGTGAGATCTCGCCCGGCGATGGGTTCGCGCCGCTCCCCGGTAAGCCTGGGCTTGTCGCGATTCAGCTCTCGTCCGCGCACGTCGACTTCGATGCGCAGCTCTCCGTCTCGTCCGCGCAGGTAGCTCTCCCAAGCCTGCTCTATGCCGCTTCTTCCGATAGTCTGTCCGGGCCGATAAGCCCGCTCCGCGTAGCGTCTGAGATCGTCGGCGTTGACCTCGTTGACGAAACCGATGACATGCGCCCCCAGCGAGTCATGGGGATAGAAGCGAACCGGAAGCACTACTGTTGCCACCCCGGGCAAATCCCGGGCGTGGGTCTGCAGCGCTGCGAACTGATCGCGGCTTATGTCGGAGAACACTCGGATCAAGTGATCACGCCGGCGAGCGGGAACCGCTTCGAGCCTGCGGCGCATAGCAGCGCGTTCCTGGGCCTCGAGCGACATCAGCTCGGCGATTCGCAGCAAGTCCGCTTCCGCCACCTTGCTCGGTGTGATGTAAAGAGCGTAAGCGGGACGGTTGGCGGCCAGCACGTTGCTTCTGCTGTCTCGGACGATTCCCCGCGTCGCAGGCAAAGGGACGATCTTGGTGATATTGCGTCGCGCGACGGCTGCCCACTTGCCGTGCTCCACGAGCTGCAGATAGCCCAACCGGGCCAACAGTGCTCCAAAGGCAAGCACGGCCGCCAGCGCCATCCACTTGTAACGCTTGCGGAACTCGCCCACTTCGCGTCGAACCGAGAGCAGGGTCACAGGATCGAGTTCCTTTGCTCAGACCGCCGTACGCCGATGGCCTCGATGCGCCGCACCACCGCGAACAGCGGCGGTGATACCAGCGCAGTCACGAGCGCGGGGACCAGGAGAAGCCGTGCGGTAACCTCGAGGCCGCCGGAAACGCCGACCGGCTCGTCCCAGACCGAGGTCGGGATCGCGTTGGCCTCGAAGATTGCCCTCAGCGCCAAGATGGTCCCGAAGGCCGCCAGAGCCACCACGAAAGTCGAGACGATTTGAAACGCCGGGCCTCGCAAGAACAGCCTGAGGCCCGCGCCCCTGGCTACCATGAAGGTCGCCGACAGTACAAAGGTGTGCAGCCCCATCGTGTTGCCGCAAAAAGTGTCGAGCAGGTAGCCGAGGACGAACGAGGTGCCGGCACCGCGGACGAGCGGGATCTCGTGCGTTACGCCCAGGTAGATCGCCAGCGGAAGCAGCAGGTTCGGCGCGACCGCATGGACGGGAACAAGTGTCGCCAGCGACGACTCGAGCACCAGCAGCAGGAAGCCGAGGGCTATTAGCAGCGCGCTGCGCATCTCACCTGGCCGCGCTGGCGCGGGCGCCATCGCCTCGCGCGCGTTGCTCGCGACTGCCCTCGGTCAGAACGCCGACCACCTCGAGCTGCGAGAAGCGTACCGCCGGCGTCACGGTGACTCCTTGGTACATTCCGGTGTGCTTTCGCACCACCTCGCTAACGCGGCCTACTACTATTCCGGCTGGGAAGCGCTGCCCGAGGCCCGAGGTTACCACCAGATCACCGACCACGGCGTCTTCCCCGCGCAGCATTTGCTCGATGCGGCAGCGGTAGCTGCGGTTTCCGCCCGTGCCCTTGAGCATGCCCCTGGCTCCGGTGCGCTCGATGACCACGTCGATCGCGCTCGTGCGGTCCGCCGTTAGCAGGACATCGCTGTAGTGGCCGAAGCTGCGGCGCACCTGGCCCACCAGCCCTTCGTCGCTCAGGACGGGCATGCCGGGCAGTACGCGGTTTCGGTCACCGCGGTCGAGCCTGATCCTCATCACTCGAAAGAAGGGGGACACCTCCTTGCCGATGACCTGCGCACTCAGCAGCTCGCCCCGCAGCTGGCGCCGGAGATCGAGCAACCTGCGCAGGCGTGCGTTCTCGCGGGCCTTACCGCGCAGACGATGGCCAAGCTCGCGCAAGCGTGCGTTTTCGGCCCGTAGCCGCTCGTTGTCGCGCCGCAGGTCGACGAGATGGATATAGTCTTCCCATACGCTGGAGACCCCGAGCGCCATCTGGGTTGCCAGGTACTGGATGGGTGCGCTGGCCTGAAGCAGAACGCGATCCAGCAGGTTGACCTTGGAGGGATCCTTGAGGTTCGCGTTCAGGAAAAAGAAGGGCATAGCCAGCAAAGCTACGCACAGCGTCGCATCGCGGAAGCGTCGAAAAAAACTCACGCCGGCCTCAGGAGATCGTAACCTCTCGCAGAAGCTCCACATGCTCGAGCGCCCTGCCCGAGCCAAGGACGACTGCGGAAACCGGATCGTCGGAAACCATCACCGGAAGCCCGGTTTCCTCTCGCAACAACACGTCCAGGTTGCTCAGGAGCGCTCCACCTCCGGTTAGCACGACCCCTTTGTCCACGATGTCGGCGGACAGCTCAGGAGGAGTGCGCTCCAGTGCCAGCAGCACTGCCTCGACAATGCTGTTGATAGGCTCGGCCAGCGCCTCGCGCACCTCGTCGCTGGTGACGGTCACGGTCTTGGGTACTC
>JAKSBK010000373.1 GCA_022361155.1 Pseudomonadota bacterium | reverse complement strand
GTCCCAGTGAGCGAGCAGCCCATACAGGCCGAGTTTGTGTGCGCGTTGCCTGAGGAGCGAATCCTGGTTCGGTGACTCAGCCATCGTCACCCTCCCGGCCAATGGCGTCGTAGTCACCCAGGCTATGGGGCTTTACGACCGGTCCCTGAACCCGTTCATCCTGTGGCAGATGCCGGCCTACGGTCGGTGGCAAACCTCGGCTGTAGCGCTGGGTCTCGAGCACCTGGCGTACCGAGGCGAGGTGAGGGGTGCCGCGCTGTAACGCCTCGGTGATCGCGTGCTCGAGGTCGGCTGCACCGACGCGGTCGAGCTGGCGCAACAGCGCGGTGGTGGCGGCGCCGAGATTGACCCCCTGCTCGGCCAGCGCCTCGAACAACGGAGCCGATGCGGGCACGGCCTTTTGTAGTCGGTCCAAGCCCCGATGCATTCGGGCCTTTCGCTTGTGCTCGACCAGTTCGCGGATGTGGGCCGGATCCTCGATGACCCTGCGACGCTCGAAGCAACGCGAGTGCTCGGCCACCACTTCGCTGCCATCGAGGATACGCACCTGGGTGAGGCTGGCCAAAAGCACCAGAGGTTTGCGAACACAGCCGGCCGGGATCGAGTAGTCGTTGAGGTCGAAGCGAAGGTAGGGCAGCTTGCTGCTCGTCACCTCAAGGCGTTCATCGACCGCGAAGGCGTCGTCGGGTAGCTCGAGCAGCTTGGAACGCTCTTGCTCGAAGGCCTCCCGTACCGTCAGCGCCTCATCTTCGGGACATCTTCGCTCCGCGGCGTATCCTTGGGACCACTCGAATGCTTGTTGATTCAGGTCCTCAAGGTCGCGAAACTCGCGCCCGGAGAAGAAGCTTGAGCGAATGTAGCGGATCGCCCTTTCCACGCGACCTTTCTCGTTGCCCCGGTACGGCGCACAGGGTCGCGGCTCGAAACGGTAGTGAGCACTGAGCTCGAGCAAGGTAGGATGGAACCGAATGGCGTCGCCCTTACGCTCGAGCACGGCACTTTTCAAGTTGTCGTACAAAAGGACGCGAGCCACTCCGCCAAAGTGCTCAAACGCCGAAACGTGGCCGTGCAGGAAGCACGGCATCTTGGCGCTCAGGTAAAAACGCAAGAAGATCGCCCGCGAGTAGCTGAGCACCATCACAAACGCCATCAGAGGACGACGTGCGTTTCCGATCTGCTGATGACCGAAGTGGCCCCAGTCCACCTGCGCCTGCTCGGCAGCCAACGTACGCAGCCTCAGATACGCCTCGGCCTTGGGCCGGGGGCGGTAGCGCGCCACCACCGTACGGAAGTAGTCGCGAGCGCCGGGATAACCACGCTCCTTGGCCATCTGCCACAGCCGGCTAGCAGGCAACCTGGGGTATTTTTCCAGGGTCTCGACGATCAGCGGGATGAACGGGTCGGTGATCGACGCTCGTGTGCAGCGTCTCGCCTGACTGACGCCTTGCTGGCTAAGCACGCGGCGTACTGCACTGTGGTGGACACCGAGCTGGCGCGCGATCGTCCCCACTTTCCATTTTTCCGCGTGGTACAGCCGCACGATGTCCGCTTCGAGCTCTTGGCTGAGCATGCTCGCGCCGTCCTTCATCTCGTGCTCTTGCGCAACGCGCGGAAGTCACCCAGACCGCGCAGTCGCCTCCGGCGGCCAGGCTCGGCGAAGTCGAACTGAACCAACGGGCTTTCACCGGGCCACAGCTCATCGCCGAATAGGCCCGAGCCGAGCCATGGGGCCGACTCGTCTTCCGCACAGATCACAGCGCACAACCGCTGACCGCTGTACAGCGCCAAGCCTTCGAGCAAGGTCAATAGAGCGCGCGGGTGCGATGGGTGGGTAGGCAATCGCGCTTTGAGCAAGTCGTGGCGTTGTTCGTCGCTCACCAGCAACCGTACTTGCCCACGACTCGGAAGAATCTGACTTGTCCAATCTCTCATCGGGATACCTCCGGCTCGGCGCTGGTTGACTCTCGGGGCCGAGCTCGACGCTAGCCTGGCCCTCGTCGGTGCCCAGATTCCATCCCTGATGAGTCACTTTGTCGCGTACACGCGCCCGATAACGCGCCTGCCGTGTCGCGTGATGGCGCGCGCCCCGCGCGCTCTGCTGGTAGCGCGCCGACGCCTGCCGCAACTGCATGCGCCGCATCTGCGCAGCGCACCCCGAACCGCAGTAGCGCCGACCATGGTCACAGCCCCGACAGACTTTCACCTGACGACGGCAGCGCCCACAGCTAAAAAGTCGGTAACTCGCCTCGATCGCTCCGAAACTTCAGCCATTT
>JAKSBK010000372.1 GCA_022361155.1 Pseudomonadota bacterium | reverse complement strand
GCGAGTCCAAGCAACTGATCGTCCGCATCGTTGAGATGCTCACCAAGCTCTGCCGATAGTCACGGTCACGCGTGGGATCCGGCTACGGCCACGACTACGACTACGACCACGCCTACGACCACGACCACGACCACGACCACGACCACGACCACGACTACGGCTACGACTACGACCGGCGCGCGTTGCCCCCGGACGGCAGCGCGGTAGGCTTGTCGTGGATAGCCGTTCAGGCCCCTGGAAGTCCCGATGCCGCGCCGTAGACGCACCAGTCGACATGAGCGGGTGTGGCCGGCCGACCTCACCCGTGTTGGCGTCCGGTCAATGACGCTTGTTGATTCCCCCCGTGTGGCGCTGCGCGCGTGATGGAGCGTGTTCTCGCTTGCGTAAGGTCGCGTCGTGGCACACGGGTCACGCGTTTGTCCCAGGCATGTCTAGCGCCGACGCCGGATCGCGTCGATGATGCAAGATGCGCAATACAAAGACGTCGCCATCCAGGCATTTGTAGAAAATGATGTGCTTGTCGGCAGGCAGTGATCGCACGCCTTCTCTGAGCTCATCGCGTGCCCGGCCAAGCTCTGGATTATCGGCGAGTTGGACAAAGCGATCCGACAACTCCCTCACATAGCGGTCGGCTTGGTGCAGGCCCCAGCGTGTTACCGTGTAGGCGTCGATTTGCTCCAGGTCTTGATAGGCCAACTTGGACAGTCGAACGTTAGCCATCGGCCCGATGCGGCCGGCTCAAGAAGGTCTCCAGATCAAACGGCACGGTCTCTCCGGCACGCACCTGCTCGCCCGCCAAATCAATGTCCCGCCGCAACGCCTCCAGCTTGGCCGCGTAGATTTCGTCAGCCTGCATCTTGAGTCGCAGCGCATCGCGAATGACCTCGCTGGCGTTGTTGTAGCGACCGCCCGCAAGCTGTGTCCGCACGTACCGCTCGAAGGTGTCGCCGAGATGGATGTTCATGACCTGGAGTATAGCTGCAATGTCCAAAAATGGCAATTATAGCCATCATGGCGCAATGGTCTGGCGCAGTCGGTGTGGCTGTCCTCAAGCGCCTCCCCGGCGTTTCCCGCAACTGTGCCCGGAGTATGGGCCGCAGCGCGCGCCGTGGGCTCCAGGCTCCTTTTGGAGCGCGTCCGCGCGCCCATGTCCTGCACCAGCACCTGCGCCGAGGGCCGATGCTTGGTGGCGATCTCCCATGCGCTGGCCGCGGACACAAACACCGTATTGTCCGGATCCGCCACCGTCGCCCGTGCCCGTGGCGACAACCGGCCGTCGTCCAACAACCACCACGGCCAAACGTGGGTATCGAGCAGAAAGCTCAAGGTCAGTCCAGCGTGGATGGGGGGGTGATGGTCTAGATCGCCTGGGCTCACAGGCGTCGAAACTCCGGAGTCAGCGCGGCCTGCTTGAGCATGGCTTGGAGCGAGCCTCCGCGGGCCAGCGCCCGCCATAGCTGATCGAGCGCGCAGCCGTCGCGTTTCAGGTTCTCCCAGCGACCAAACGTGAAGCGAAAGTACTGGCGCACGAGGCAGCTGTGCGCTTTGCCGCTCTTGACAATGAGCTGCATCAGGTCGGCGGAACCGCTCGCAGGCGTCTTGTCCCCCCGCACGACGAACGGCACGCTGCGCGTGTCGATGGGTGCGGTTCCTACTTGCACGCCCTCGGTGTTGAACAGAGGCTGGGCTTTGCGCCAGCGTCCGAGCGCGTCGAAGTTTTCGGTGGCGAAGCCCAGGGGATTGATGTGGCGCCGATGGCAGCCCGCGCATTGCGTTCCCGGCTGGCCCGTGAGCGCTTCGACGACCTGCCGCGTGCTGTGCGTGTCGCTCAGCTCGGGTGCGTTCCTGGCAACGTTTCCCGGCGGCGGCGGAAGCGGGTCGCACAGGATGTTGGTGCGAATGAATACACCCTTCTTGATAGGGCGCGTCGTTGCCGAGCCCGTTGCAAGGAAAGCAGCGCGGGTCAGGATGCCGCGCCGCTTTCCCGCGACAAAGGAAGGAGGCGGCACGCCGGGGACGTGCATCCGCAGCCCGTACAGGTCCGCGAGATCCCGGGTGCGTGCAAAGGAGAGATCGGTCTGGAGCAGGCTTTCCAGGCCCGACGGCTGGTCCCAGGTGTAGTAGTCCGCCAGGTCCAGCACCTCTTCGATCATGCTTCGCCGCAGACCTGGCAGCGGCAGGTCCTTGCCGGCAAAGGCCCGGAACACAGGCTGTTCGTTGCGGCTGCGCAAATCCGGCAGCTTTTCTAGCTGGAGCCAGTCGCGATAGAACTCGCGCATGGTCTGTCGCGTGCGCGGGTCGGCGAACAGGCGCGCGACCTGGCGCGCGTACTCTTGAGCGTTGTCGAGCGCTCCAGCACGCGCCGCTTCCCACAACTCGTCATCGGGCATCGTGTCCCAGAAGTGATAGGACAGTCTGCTCGCGAGCTCGAACGGTGCGAGCTCACGGTTTTCGCCTGCTCGAGGTACTTGCAGTCTAGCTTGTTCAACGCTGCCTTGTTCAACGCTGCCTTGTTCAACTCTTCCCTGCTCAACGAGGTACAGGAACTGCGGAGCAGTCAGCAGGTTGGTGATCACGTTCGCGAGGCCTGAAGGGCTCACGCCGGAGCCGGATCCATGCAGCGCCAGGTAGGCGTCGCGCTCGCCCGCACGCAGCGGTCTCCTCAGGGCCCGCGCACCAAAGCGTTCCACGAACGCCGCGAGGCACGGCCCGTCGTTGCCGGCGTCGCGGTCGGTTGCGCATTCTCCCACCGTAGCGCGCAGGCGCCTGGCGGCGGCGAGCTGGCCGCCGGCCGCATGTGCAAGCTTGTACGCTGCCTCGACGAAGCTCTGCGACAGATCCTGATCAAGTCGCCTGTAGCCACTTTGAAGATGCCCGCCGGGAGCCGCTTGACGGTCCTCGGGAAGCGCCGAGAGCTCGGGTCCGAGGGCTGCGAGCACCTCACCCGCGGCGTACTCATCGCGCAGGGCGAAGTGCACGAGGTCGTGTACCGTCTGCACTAGCTGGCGCCGCGTCAGTCGTCGCCATCCGCTGCGCGTGGAGCGAGCGACCGAAGGGCGGCAGGCGAAGGGACTGACAGTCTGGGGGGCAGAGCTGTTGGTTTCGCTCGCGGTGCCGGCCCGCACCGCTGCGCTGGTTAGGGCGTGCCGGGACTGTCCGGCGTGTCCTCCGCATGCGGTTAGCACGAGCAGGCAGAGCAGCAACCCCCCCGCGCGGCCGAAGCATGGCCTCGTATCGAGGTGCTGAGTCGAGTCGCGGATGTGCTTCACGAACAACCCCCGTTCTTATCTGGTGGAATAGGCCCCGCTCACGGGGGCCGACGTCGCATGCTCTCCCACAACGGCGACTAAATTCGGTTTAGCATGGTCGGGATTGCGAGCAAGGGTTTTGTCTGGCGTGGCGGGAGGGCAGGGACGGGTTCCCCGGTCCCCGGTCCCCGTCCCCGTTCGGTGTCGATCTCGGGCCCTGAGGCTCGGGGTCTCTTGAAGCGTGCGGCCTCACTGCGTCCGCCAGGGATAGGCGGGATGGGAGCGTTTTCGTGGTCAGTCGCAGTGGAAGGGAGACTAAAGATCGTCGGGGCTCAGACCCGTGTGCTTGGCAATGCGAGCGAGCATCCTGGGGCCGATCTCCACGCCATCGTGGAAGGCCCAGACGTAATCAGGCCAATCATCGCGTTCGAGGATGCGGTGCGAGCCCCGCTGCCGCTTGGTGTTCCAGCCGATCCGGCACAACGCTGCAAGCACGCGCCGCGCTTTGGTCGTGGACCAGTCGCTCACGCTGCTGGCGAAAAGACTTGAAGCAGTACCGGAGGCACCGACTCGCCGTTCTCCAGCCGGTCGGCAACGACCCGCAGCGCCAGGCTCTGCACCGCCTTGAGCGCTTCGTCACGGCTTTCGCCATACGCCAATACACCCGGAAGCGCTGGAATCTCCGCGATCCAGCACCCGTCCACTTCCTGCTCCAGCTCGATCGACAAGCTCATCGCTCCATTATGGTGCTCAAGCCTTCGCTCGAGCAAACCGCCTCTGGTTTGCTGCTTCATACTTGGCACAACTCCTCGTCTTGTTCCGCGGCTAAGTGTTGAATGCCGCGTGCCGGTCGTAGACGTGCAGCGTTTTCGCTCAGGACTGGCAACGTAGGCGGCGGAGGGAACCCGGCACCAGTTTGGCCAAGTGCCGGGCACGACGTTATCGCCTGGCAGGTGCGGCGAGGGCTCGTCGTAGTGGTAGATGAGCCGTTCGTGCTCTGTGCCGTCGGGAGCAAGGGGCGCGGCTGCCGCGGCGCGAACGACCCAGCGCAGCTTCGAGCGGGACCTGCACGCCCTGCGCAACGAGCTCCAGAGGCAGGCGGCGCACTACGGAGAACGGCTGGCTTCGCTATGGGGCGGCGCTGCTGCACAGCCGCAATACGAACGTTCTGCGTTCCTGGGCTCGGTGTCCGGGCTCGGCTCGGGGTCTTTTGAAGCGTGCGGCCCTCACTGCGTCCGGAAGGTACGGACGGGGGACCAGGCATGGATGGGGTTGATGGTGTCGAGTGCGTGGGCGACGCAGCCGGCGTAGGTGCCGGGGGATGTTGCGTAGTCGCTGAAGTCGCAGGGTACGATGATCACGCCCCAGTCCCAGGACAGGGAGGCGGACAGATCGGGGGTGAAGGGAAGGGCGGTGGCGCCGCTGCAGGTCGGGCTTGCCGGAGCGTTGTAGACGGGGGTGCCGCCGGCGTCGGTGCAGGTCATGTGGAAGCCCACGTCGAGGGCATCCTCGGCAAGGGCGGGTGGGCTCATGAGAACGAGCGTGGTCACGGCGCTCGGGAGGGCGAGCATGTTGTCGGGCAGGTCCGTGCCGCTGGTGGGGTTGTCGAGGTAGACGACGTAGCTCCAAGGGCCTGTCAGGCCGGGCGAGGTGTAGGCGTGCCAGGAGAGGGTGGGCGCAGTGCCCACCACCGCATCCTGGGCCGGGGCGAGGAGATCGATGGGGGGATCGAGCTGCAGGTCTTGCGTCAGGTTCGCGCTGAAGTCGAGGTTGATGAGGGCGCGTGTGTACAGGAGGTTTTCGGGGCTGTAGGGGTCGCCGCTGCCGTCGGCGTCGATGTGCCCGGTGAGCTCGCCGGCGTCGGCGAAGCTCGAGCCGAGCACGGTCAGCTGGTAGTTTGTCGACTCGGCGGGCAGGTATACGCTCGCGAGAGCTTGTCCGTTTTCGCTCGCGGCCACGAGGTAGGGCTTCTTCTGGTTCGTGTGATCGACAAGCTCGCCCGAGACGGTGATGGTGTGCATGCCGCTGGTGTCGGTGACGAAGTGGCTCTGCACGCCCTCGGCGGCTGCGTCGTAGTCGCCGCTGGCAGGGTCGGCGTCGTAGGCGGTCATGCTCACGCAGTACGCCGTTGCGTCGGCCAGCGGCATGGCGGGCGTGTACGAGGTACCGAGTACGGTGGCGTTCGGATCGGTCCAGTTGGAGTAGGTGCTTTCGTCGGCCGAGGTCAGGTGCACGCGGTAGGTGCTCGCATTCTGGACGGGGTTCCAGGTCAGCGTGGGCTGCAGGTTGGTGTTGGCGCTGGCACCGGTCGGTGAAGTGGGGAACATGGCGCGCGAGAGCTTGGTGACAGCCTTGATGCGGTCCACTTCGATGTGGATGAAGTCATCCGTGGACTGGTGGAAGAAGAGGGTGTAGTCGCCAGCGTGCTCGGGCGCCGGATCGAGCACGCCGAAGCTGAAGTCGCCGTCGCCGGCACCGGTGTCGAAGCTCGAGCTCGTGTTGTCGTGCACAGCCTTGCCACAGCCGCCGTCGTCGAGCAGGGTGACGAGCGAGCCGTCGGGCAGCTTCACTCTTGGGGCGCTCACCCCCGCGGGGGTGCTGCCCGTCCAGGCGGGCATGAAGGCGGTCATGACGAGGTAGAAGCCCCCGCACAGTCCATCTCCGAGCGCCTGGTCGCCGGAGCCGGTTACGTAGATGGGGGGCTCGGCCTCGGCCGTTTCGTTGTATGCGTAGGCGTTGAAACCATCGTAGCGGAGGTTTTCCGTGCCTGCGCTGCGAGCCGACAGGGTCAAGTAAACGTCGCGGTCTGTGCCGTCGACCATGACCTGCTGCAACCGAGTCTGCGCGTCGAACTCGATGGTCGGCTGTCCGTCCGGCGGGCTCCTGCGGGGGCCGAAAGAGTCACGGAACGCACGCACGTAGTAGGTGCCGTCGATGACCGAGAGCTCGTAGGGGAGCGCGACCGCCGGCATATCCTCGGTCACGTTGACCACGGTCTCGGCGATGTGGTTGGGGATGTCCTCGATGCCGGCAGAGTCGTAGAGCCGGACGTGCACCTTCTCCCCGTCGAGCAAGCCGCCCCGGGTGCCCATTACCTGCGAGACGGTTCCCCGTATGTTGAAGCGATCCTTGTGCACCACCGGGATGGTCACTATGTCGGAGGCGCCATGGTCGTTGCTCAGGTGCACGCTCACGGTGAGCGGGGTGGAGTTCGCTGGGGGCATGTAGTCGACCGACAGCTCGAATCCACCATCGCCGGCGACCGTGCCCGCGCCCGTGCCAACGGACGTTGCCTCGTCATGGATCTCGACGTGGACCTGCGCGAGCGGCTCGCCGCTGCCGGACACGGTTACGGTCCCGCTCACGCGATCGTTGGGCGCCGGTGCAGTGACTACCGGCGCCGCCGGGGGACTCATCCCACTACCGGTTCCCGTCCCGGACCCCGTCCCGGTCCCCGTTCCAGTACCCGTGCCGCTTCCGGTCCCGGTTCCCGTCCCCGTTCCCGTCCCCGTTCCAGTCGCGGTCCCCGTTCCTCCGATCCCGCCAGCGCCCCCAATCCCACCGTAGGCAGTGAACCCCCCGATCCCGCCCGTCGCGCCCGTGTCCGTGCTTCCGAGCTCGTTGCCGCACGCTGGGGTGAATACGATGACCAGCGGGACCAGAAAGCGGGCAAGGTAACGTGTCGTCATGAGTGTCTCCCCTGGGCTTACGGCTTCGTCCGCAGCCGTCTCGCATGCTGCCCTGGGCGGCACGTGTGTCGCTTGAACGGCGCCGGTTGCGTTTTTTGAGGGCCGGAATCGCTGGCTGGGTAAGCGGCCCCGACACGAGCGATGGCTGGTGACTTTCATTAAAAACATAATAATATGTTCCTATTGAAATTTGTGCGGGGTGTGCTAGGGTGTGTCAATGCCTCAGGTATCGGGTCGGAGATTTCCTGGTCTTGGTTCGACGCCCAAGGTTCCCGTGGTGTCTCGCCCGTCACGCACGGGGCTCGGCTCGTGGCGGAAACTGGCACAGCTCGTATGGGGTTCGACACTGCTCTCAGCCTGCGTAGGAGCGGCTCCTCTGGGCGAGGAGCGGCCTGCGGATGCCTCGCAGCCTGCTTCGGAGGGTCCCGTGGCCGCCACCAGGTCAGACTACGCCCGCGGTCTCGGGCTGGCCGAGGTGGCGATCTACCAGAGCGTCAAGGTCCCGCTGATGCGCCGCATGGTGGAACCCGAGCAGCGGAACGCCCCCGTGGTTGCAGGGCGCGAGGCTACCCTGCGCGTATTCGTGCGTCCGGACGAGTCGTGGCAGCCGCGCGAGGTTACGGTGCGCTTGAGCCTCGCCGGCGTTCCGGGTGGGGCGAAGGTCCTCGAGCGGACGCAACGGGTCGAGCTGGCTTCGAGCGAGGCGGACCTGGGCAGCAGCATCAATTTCCGGCTTCGTTCCGATCAGGTCACCGAGGCCGCAGCAGTGAGGGTGGAGCTGCTTGAGACGGCGGCCGTGGTGCGGGCCGACGGAGCGGTAGGGCAGGACGCGGTTGATGAGCGTGCGGATAGCCAGGGTGCTGGAGCAAAGAGCGCGACCGGACAGGTTGGGCAGGTGCGCTGGCCACGGGAAGGCCACGCTTCGCTTGCAGCCGAGCGCCTCGGGCCCCTGAGGGTGCGCCTGGTGCCTATCCGATATGCCGCCGACGGCTCGAACCGGCTGCCGGAGCTGCCGGCAGCGCAGCTCGAGGCATTTCGCGAGCGCCTGCTCGAGCTCTACCCGGTGAGCTCGGTCGAGCTCAGCGTGCGCGAACCGGTGGCCTCGGACGTGGTGGTGCGCCGCGAGGGTCAAGGCTGGGCCGAGCTGCTGCAGCGGCTGGTCGAGCTGCGCCAGGCCGACGCCGCGCCGGCGGACATGTACTACTACGGGCTCGCCAACCCGGCCGTGTCGAATGACGTGTTCTGCAAGGGCAGCTGCGTGGGCGGGCTTGCCCCCGAGGCGGGTCCGGCGGACTGGCAGCTCAGGGTCGGCGTCGGCCTCGGCTACGACGAGCTTTCGACGGTCAACACGCTCGTGCACGAGCTCGCGCACGCGCATGGACGCAAGCACGCGCCTTGCGGCGACACCCATGATGTCGATCCGGACTTTCCTTATGCCCGAGCCGCGCTGGGCAGCTGGGGTTTCAGCGCCATGGAACAGCGCGTGCTCGGACCCGAAGCTCACAGCGACTTCCTGAGCTACTGCAGCCCTTCGTGGGTGAGCGGCTATACCTACGGGGCGCTCGCGGAGCGAATTCGCAGCGTTGCGACCGGCGCGCAGTCCGCACGTGCCGACGAGGACGCTTCCACGGCGGCCGAGCCGCCGCAGTGGCGCACGCTGGTAGTGGAGCAGGACGGGAGCATGCGTTGGGGCGAGCAGCCTATACAGTGGCGGGGTCCGGCAGGCGCTCCAGAGCGACCGGCGACCATGTTGCATGTACGCGATGCGTCAGGACGCCCCTTATCGATCACGGCCTACCGT
>JAKSBK010000371.1 GCA_022361155.1 Pseudomonadota bacterium | reverse complement strand
CCTGCTCGATCGCGACGTCTATGGCGACGTGAAGAGCCTGGAAGAGGCCATGCGCCGGCAGGAGGCGCCGTTCTACCTGCGACGGCTCAAGGAAGCGCTGGTCGCGTTTCCCGATCCCGAGTCGGGGGACGTGAAAAAGCTGGCGGCAGCAAGTCAAGGTTGGGGAGACGTCGGGGCTCCAACTGCGGGCGAAACGACGCTCGACTGTGTTCATCAGGCAATGCTCCTGTTTGCGGCGGGACGAGCCGAGGCGATGAAGCGCTTTCTCGTCGAGGAAGGCGTTGGCCGGCAGTCGCGGTTCTGGAAGTTGGCGCAGTCGCTCTCCGCACTCTACCCACCGGGTACGAACGAGAAGCGCTGGGTCGACGGTGTCCTTGCTCGAAAGAAGGGACTCGGGTTCGGATGATTGCGTCAGGGATACGGCTGGCTCCCAGGCGCCTGCATAAGATCGGCCGGTGTGGTTCGGAAAGACCGGACGCGGATGGCGAAGCGCGACGACGAGCTATTCGATACTTCGATGAGGAGCAAGTATAAACGGCGGTGCTCAAAACCGGCACGATGGATGGGCTATCCATGCGTCGGCCCTAAGTACGCCGAGAATCTGCGCAAACGTGGAGTGGTAGAGCGATGCTGACTCGACTTCGGATCAAGAACTTCAAACGTTTCGACTACGCTGACGTCGATCTCGGACAGAACGTGATCTTGATTGGTCCGAACAACTCGGGAAAGACCTCGGCGCTGCAGGCGCTCGCTCTCTGGGATCTCGCTGTCCGACGCTGGCATGAGAAACGGTCAGGCAAGACTATGCCCAAGAAGAAAACCGGCGTAGCTCTGAATCGCCGCGATCTCTTGTCACTCCCTGTCCCCGAGGCCAAGCTCCTGTGGCACGACCTGAGAGTACGCGACGTGACACGTCCTGACGGTAGCCCGAAGGTGAAGAACCTTAGGATCCGGATTGACGTGGAGGGAGTGGTCGATGGCGACGCGTGGTCGTGTGGAATGGAATTCGACTACTCGAACACGGAGTCCTTGTACTGCCGGCCGTGCGACAGCGAAGACGAGCGACCGCCAGTGCCATCCGGCGCGATGGAATCTCGAATCGCGTACTTGCCACCCATGTCGGGTCTGGTCGCAAACGAGCTTCGGCTGGACCCCGGCGCGATTCAGGTGCGCATCGGCGAAGGTAGAACGGCAGAGGTGCTGCGGAATCTCTGCTACGGATTGCATGAGAGCGCGAGTTCGAACGGTTGGTTGGAGTTGGTCAGAAGGACAAGAGAGCTGTTCGGGGTCGAGCTCTCTGCGCCCGCGTACGTGCCAGAGCGTGGCGAGCTGACCATGACGTACCGCGAAAACGACAACACGCTCGACTTGTCCGCGTCGGGACGCGGGCTCCAACAGACGGTGCTCTTGCTGGCGTACATGCTTGGGAATCCGGGCGCTGTCTTGCTGCTCGACGAGCCGGACGCGCATCTGGAAATACTGAGACAGCGGCAGATCTACGACGTGTTGACGTCGGTTGCTCGAAGTACGTCCTCACAGATCATTGCTGCAAGTCACTCCGAGGTTCTCCTGAATGAGGCCGCCGATAGAGATGTCGTCGTTGCGTTCGTGGGCCCTCCCCACCGAATCGACGATCGAGGCTCACAGGTGGCGAAAGCCCTAAAGAGCATAGGCTTCGAGCACTACGTTCAGGCCGAGCTTGTTAGATGGGTGCTCTACCTGGAGGGTTCCACGGATCTGGCCATTCTCCGGGCTTTTGCCGCTATCCTCGAGCATCCGGCAAGGAGCGACTTGGAGAGGCCGTACGTTCATTACGTTGGCAACCAGCGCTCGAAGGCCAGAGAGCATTTCTTCGGACTGCGAGAGGCTTGTCCCAATTTGCTCGGGCTCGTGATTACGGATCCTGCTGGCGAGCGTTATCGGCAAGGGAAAGACGACCCGCTGGTCAGCTATCAGTGGAGGATGAACGAAATCGAGAATTATCTTTGCTTTCCGGAAGCGTTGGAATCCTACGCAGCGAGGCTTGCGCACGACAAGGCTGCCGGTCCGCTTTTTCAGGATTCGCTGAGAGATCGTTTCGTGGAAACAATGAGGGATGCCATTGCCCAGCGTGTGCCGCCTGCCGCTCTTAAGGATCGGGACGATGACTGGTGGCGAACCATTAAAGCTACGGATCAACTTCTTGATCCGCTTTTTAAGTCTTTCTTCGAGAGGCTCGAACTGCCGCACTTGATGCGGAAGAGTGACTACCACGAGCTGGCCGCACTCGTACCGCGCGCGCGAATCGATCCCGAAGTGAGTGGTGTTCTTGACGCTATCGTGCAGATCGCCACACGCGTCCAACCGACAGCTTCGGGACTCGGGGAAGGGGCGGCGGGATGATCGTCGGCGGTGCGACATACCCGCGCCGGCTCATCGAGGTCGATCTGCCGATCGCCCAGGTGTCCGAGCATGCGCGTGACGGTCGCTCCGTTCACCACGGGCACATCAGCCTGCGACGAAGAACCTGATCCAATCGATGACGCTGGAGAGTGGTAACTCGTCGAGGACGTTCAAGAGCGCGCTCATCTGGGCCGTAGCGGAAGACCGCGCACCGCTGGCCGAGGAGGCGCGTAAGTTTCTCGCATGGAAGGACATCGAGGCGGATATCGTCGAGCTGAGATTGGGCGAGACCCAACAGCGGCAGCTCGTCGAGCACGTGAAGCGAGCCGAGCGCGATCTCCGCGAGGCCGTGTGGCGCACGTACAAGAACATCTTCCTGTTGGCAGAGGACAACTCCTTGCGTCGCATCGACCTTGGTCTCGTGCATTCGAGCGCCGCCGGATCGCTCGTCGAACTCGTAATTTCGCGACTGCGGCAAGAGGACATCGTCGTCGAGGGCGTCAGCCCGAACTTCCTGGGCCGGTACTGGCCACCCGCCCTTCCTGAATGGAGCACCAAGGCCGTCCGGGACGCCTTTTACGCCTCTCCCAAGTTCCCCCGGCTGCTGAAGCCCGACGCCGTCAAGGAGACGATCTCTCGCGGCCTGGACGGCGGCGTCTTCGCCTACGTGGGGCGGGCTGCCGACGGCGACTACGAGCCCTTCGTCTACAAGGCCTCCCTCCGATACGACGATGTCGAGATCGCCGCCGACGTCTATCTGATCGCGAGGGAGCGCGCCGAGGAATACGTCGCCAAGACGAGCCAGCCCGCTTCGGTCGCCGGCAAGACTGGCACCGGCGACAGCGGCGATGCCCCGACCCAAACCGGAGGCTCACCGGTCGGAGGCCAACCGGTTACGCAACCGGGTGGCCCGACCGGGGGTTCACCTGTGACATCAACCGGTGGCTCGACGCCGGTTTCGGAACCGCCACCCGGAGCTGAGATCGCCGGGTTCAGCTGGGTCGGCGAGGTCCCCACGCAGAAGTGGATGAACTTCTACACCAAGGTCCTCTCGCGCTTTGCCACTGCGGGCGGGCTCAAGCTGACCGTGACCGTCGATGTCGCTCTGGCGGGCGGTCTCGGCATGAGTAAGGTCGAGGAGACCAAGGTGGCGCTGCGCGAGCTGGGGATGGATGAGGACGTGAAAGTAAAGCTCAAGGCGTAGAGATTGCTTGATGACGAGTGCTGCCAAGATGATGAAGAAACGAACCAAGAGCGGAGGCGAGCTCGTCGAGACCGTGCGTAGCGAAGTCACCATCGACTGGACCGCCAGAGAGTCGGTCCGCGCCAAGCTTGGCGTCATCGTCAAACGCATCGTCCGGAAGTACGGCTACCCACCCGGCGAGCAAGATGTCGCCACCAACTCGGTTCTTCAGCCGGCCGTGCTGCTTTCGGACTACTGCACGGAGGACGCTGCCACATGACAGTCGCTGCCCTCAATGCCGTCTGCCCGTACTACACGATGTACCCGCTGGACTTTCCGCTGAGAGTTCTCAAGCGGCACGGCAAGCCTGGTGAGTGGGTCATCGACCCATTTTGCGGCCGCGGCACGACGAACTTCGCGGCGCGCTTGCTCGGAATGCCCTCAATCGGTATCGACAGTAGCCCGGTCGCTGCAGCGCTTGCGAGGGCGAAGCTCGTATATGCAACGCCCGGGCGTGTTCAGGCGAGCGCTAGGGCGATCCTCGCCGCTGCAAGGGAGCCGGTGGCGGTGCCCAGCGGGCCGTTCTGGCGCCTCGCATACCACCCGCTGACGCTCGTTCAGATCTGTCAGCTTCGTGAGGCGCTCCTGGCGGACTGCGCCTCCGCGACCCGAACCCTGTTGCGAGCGATCCTCCTTGGTGCGCTGCACGGCCCCCGCCCGAAGGGCAAGCCGTCGTACTTCTCGAACCAGGCGCCCAGAACCTTCGCGCCGAAGCCGAACTACGCGGTGAAGTTCTGGACCGCCCGCGGGCTGCGGCCGGACGACGTCGATGTGCTGGAAGTCATCAAGGATCGCGCGAAGCGATACCTCGCAGCTCCGCCGCCGAACGTTGACGGCATCGTTCACCACGCAGACAGCAGGCTCAGCGAGACATTCCGCGACACGCCGAAGGCGCGCTGGATCGTCACCTCACCCCCATACTACGGCATGCGGACCTACTTGCCCGACCAGTGGCTACGGAGCTGGTTTCTCGGCGGACCTGATTACGTCGAGTATGCGCAACCCACAGGACAGCTCGAGCACACGGGCGCCGAGCATTTCGCGAACGAACTTTCGCTCGTGTGGAAGAACCTGAGATCACGATCTACGTCACGCACGAAACTTGTCATCCGCTTCGGAGGAATCCACGATCGCGACGCCGAGCCCATGGATGTTCTTCGCGCCACCCTTGCTGAACCAGGGTGGCGCATCACGACCACCCGGGCTGTACCGGATGCCGACACCGGCCGCCGCCAGGTGCGGCAGTTTCAGGCGTCGCCGAGAAAGAGCATCGCCGAGTATGACGTCTACTGTCGGCCGGTCTGAGAGGAGCAAACGTGACCAAGGGGAACGATAAACGATCCACGCCGCGAAAGAAGGACCCGCCCGGCACGGGCCACCTGCTCCAGCATGAGAAGGTGTCTTTCGGTGCCGACGCGGCAAAGCCCAAAGCGACCGACGAGGAGCTGAACAGCCGCTACGCGAAGGGCGACGTTCGGATCGTCACAGAGTCGGCCCGCTACTCGTTGGCCGGCATCCTCGCAATGCTGGAGGAGCCCGTTGAGCTCGAGGGGACCGGTGGCGAGAAGGAGCGTCGCTACAAGCTCGATCCCGAGTACCAGCGTAGGCACCGGTGGAGCGTTGAGCGGAAGTCTCGGCTTATCGAGTCGTTCCTCATGAACGTCCCAGTCCCGCCGGTCTGATGGCCTCACTGATCGAGTCTCGTTTGTCGAACTCGCCGCAGTCGATCACGAACGCCCCCCGCGGGCCATCGTAGTAGAAGCGGCACACGGACAAGAAATCTCGTCCGAGGACGCCAGAGCACTCCGCGTCCCTGTCACCGTCGATACCAATCATCTGCGCGTCCATCGTCATCGACCCCTCCCTGGATATGCCGTCTGAAAGGCCAAGCACGACCGAGAGCAAGTAGACTGGCCTCATCTGCGGCTCCCCCGATATCCCCACCAGCGGGTGCAGCCGCAAAGGTGGGATCCCCAGATCTTCTGCCACATGCTTGTGCACGACGGTTACGTCAGCCCCGGTGTCGATCATGAGTCTCGACACACGCTCTGGGATTGGTTGCCCAGAGTCCAGCAGGCACTTCTGAAAGAGCCTGTGGGGCCGAAATGTGACCCCGACGAGGGGACCCTTTGCGATCAGCCCGTGCGGCGGATTGGCGACACGCCCCGTGTGTCGCACGGCTACCCCAGAGCCGCCAAGGCGCTCAGGTGCGCGGGTTTCACTTCCGCCACCTCGGCGATCACGTAGCCACCGTGCATTCCGTACTCCTTCAGTGCAGTCCTAAGCGCGGCGTCCTGATCGTCGTGCGTGCTCTTCACCTCGCCATCGCGAAAGACTACCCACTTGCCCTCCATTTCGGGCAGCAGCTCGGGTAGCTTGGCATAAAATCGCTCGGACTCCTCGCGAACCATTTGGTCGACGTCTGCCATCATGCGCACCCCATGGATGGAATCTACGACGGACGAGCGCGGTCTGCCAACCGACCGTCCAGACTCTCCGTTCACCACTTTAGTTCGTTTCTGAAGCGCGGTTCCGTGCGAACCTCCCGAATCAGGCGCCTTCCCGAGCGCACACCCCGTACGAGTGGAGCCCCGGACCCCCACGACGCCCGCCAACCCAGACGCCGACGACCGCTTGATTCCCATGCTGGCGGGCCTCTACGAGCTCCGAGCTCCTGCCCTGGGTCAAGCTATGGCACAACCAGCCCAGCGAGGAGTTCGATGGCCTGCGGCTCGGCGGCCGCGAGCTCGGCCTGACCCACGACGACCTCGGTGCCTGGCGCCCGCCTGACAAGCGCGGGCGCCGCCGAAAGAAGTGGGACCATGCGGATCGAACAGCTCCGGATACGCAACTACCGCGCACTTCAAGACGTAACCCTCACCGACCTGCCGCCGCTCGCCGTGTTCGTGGGCCGCAACGGCACGGGCAAGTCCACGCTCTTCGACGTCTTTGGCTTCTTGCGCGACGCCCTGCAGCACAACGTGCGGCAGGCGTTGGCGCGCCGGGGCGGCTACCGCGAGGTCGTGTCGCGAGGCCGCGAAGGCCAGGACATCGAGTTCGAGCTGAAGTTTCGCGAAGAGCCAAGCAACCCCCTGGTCACCTACGAGCTGCACGTGGGGCTCAACGCCAAGCAGGACCCGATCGTCAAGCGCGAGCTCCTGAAGTACCGGCGCGGCCAGTACGGCCGGCCCTGGCACTTCCTCGACTTTCGCGAAGGCACCGGCCAGGCCGTAGTCAACGAGGACGAGTACGGCCGCCAGGGCGCGCGGGAGCGCCGTGAAGAGCAGAACCTGGACGCGCCCGATATCCTTGCGATCAAAGGGCTCGGCCAGTTCCAGCGTTTTCGCCAAGTCGCCAGCTTTCGCAAAATGATCGAGAACTGGCACGTCTCCGACTTCCACATCGCCGAGGCGCGACCAAGCCAGGAAGCAGGCTACGCCGAGCACCTCTCCGCCCACGGAGACAACCTGCCGCTGGTAGCGCAGTACCTGTACGAGCGCCACCCGGAAGTCTTCCGGCGTGTGCTTTCCACCATGCAAGCGCGCGTACCCGGCGTGAGCCAGGTCGACCCGGTAGAAACGGCCGACGGCAGGCTGGTGCTCAAGTTTCAGGACGGCTCGTTCAAGGACCCTTTTATCGCGCGTTACGTGTCCGACGGCACGATCAAGATGTTCGCCTACTTGATCCTGCTCTACGACCCCCAACCCCACCCCATCCTGTGCGTCGAAGAGCCCGAGAACCAGCTCTATCCCGAGCTCCTGGTCGAGCTCGCCGAAGAGTTCCGGCAATACACCGTGCGCGGCGGCCAAGTCTTCGCCTCCACCCACTCACCCGACTTCTTGAACGGTACCGCCCTCGAGGAGATCTTCTGGCTGGAGAAGTCGGCCGGCTACCCGCGGGTCCGCCGGGCGCGGGACGACGAACAGCTCGCGGCGCTGGTGGCCGAAGGCGATCTGCCCGGCATGCTGTGGCGCCAAGGCGTGCTTCATGGCAGCGGGCCTCGGGCCAGCGAAGCCGCGCCGTAACCGGTCGCACGATCCCTGCTCGTGAGGACCTTGGCACGATCAAACGTCACAGTTGTCAGCCCCGAGACACGGGTTCCGCAGAAGCGCGGAACCTGTCTGCCACGATCCGTGCCCGTAAGCATCCCGCGGAGCGCATCTGGCCGTGGGCGGGGTGGGGGAGGCAAGCTCCTTGATGAAAGGAGCGGCGGATGGGCAATGGAGCGAAGGAATCTCAGAGGAAGCCGCGGATGAGCCGGGCGGCTGGACTGTCGCTGGCTCGGAGTTGGCAGAGCAGCGGGCTTTCGAGGGCGGAGTTCTG
>JAKSBK010000370.1 GCA_022361155.1 Pseudomonadota bacterium | reverse complement strand
GGCGCAACCCAGCGCCACGGCAAGCGCGGCTGCGGCGTCCGTCGCTGCTGCCCGCCCGAGCGCGCGCAGCCTTGCCTCCAGGCGCTCGCCCTCTACCACATACTCGCAGCGCCACCTCAGCACGCCAGCGGGCTCGCCGGCCCCCGAGGGTCCGCAGCGAACCAGCCGAACGTCGGCGCTGTGCAACTCGCCGAAGGTCAGGCTGCGCCTTGCCTTCAGCTCGCCGAGCGCCTGAGCGAGCGCCCCCGAGTCAGCGTTGTAGATGGCGAGGCCCTCTGCTTTGAGTCCGTGTAGTAGCGCGGCCTTCTCGATGGCGATCGCCGCAAGCGATCCAAGGCCTGCGCTGTGGGCCAAAGCGACGCTGGTGACGAGACCCACGTCCGGCGCTGCGAGCTCGCTCAGACGTGCGATCTCGCCGGGCGCGCTGCTCCCCAGCTCGACGACTGCTGTATCCACACTCGGATTCAGGCACAAAAGGCTCATCGGCAGACCCACCTGGTTGTTCAGGTTGCCGGCGCTGCGCAGGACCCGGCGACCCGTTGCCGCGAGCGCGCCCGCCACAAGCTCCTTGGTCGTCGTCTTGCCCACCGAGCCCGTGACGCCTACCAGGGTCCCGCGCCAATCGCGCCGATGAGCCGTTGCCAAATCGCCCAGCGCTCGATGGCTATCGCCGACGACCACCGCCGTCAGGCCATCGCAGCTTTCGGCAGCGTTGTCGATCAACACCGCAGCAGCGCCTGCAGATGTCGCCTGCGCAACGAAATCATGGCCATCGAAGTGCTCGCCTCGGAGCGCAACGAATAGGGCGCCAGGACGCACGGCCCGAGAGTCGATAGTCACGCCGTGCACCTGCTGTTCGAGCGAACCACCCACAAGACGCCCGCCGCACGCACGAGCCAACTCGCCGAGGGTGAAGCGAGCATTGTTGCTGGGAATCGCTGTTGCCATGGCTCAGGCCTTGTCCACCTCAACCGCAGGGTCCACCTCAACCGCAGGGTCCACCTCAACCGCAGGGTCCACCTCAGACGCAGGGTTCGTGTCGGCTGCCAGCGCCCGGCGAGCTTCCGAGCGATCGTCAAACGGGCGGCGCTCGGAACCGATCACTTGTACGGTCTCGTGCCCCTTGCCTGCGATCAGCACCGCATCCTCGGGCCCGGCATGCGTGATGGCAGTCCGGATCGCGCTGCGCCGATCTTCGCACACGGTGTATCCGCTAAGCCACGGTCCAGCTTCGGCGAGCGGGCTCTTACCTGCCTGTCGAACGCCGGTCTCGATCTGCGCCAGGATTTCTTCCGGCGGCTCGCGTCGAGGGTTGTCGCTCGTCAAGACCAAGACGTCAGCCAGGTCGGCAGCAAGCCGTCCCATCACCGGGCGCTTCGCAGAATCGCGCTCACCCCCGGCGCCAAACACCACCCACAGCCGGCCCGATGTGACCTTGCGCAACGCTGCAAGCACCCGAGCAAGCGCGTCGGGCGTGTGAGCGTAGTCCACGACGACGAGGCTGTGGCGCGCGTCCTCCTGGCGGCCAAGCGTGATCCGCTCGAGCCGTCCAGGAACTCCTGACATGCTACGGATTCCACTACTGATCTGGTCGAGAGTAAACCCCAAAGCCAGGCAACAACCGACCGAAACCAAGAGATTGTCGAGATTGTAATCACCGATCAGCGGACTCGCTAACTCCAATTTTCCTTGTGGAGTGTCGACGCTGGCTGTGGTGCCCCGGCGATCGGCACGCCAGCTGAGCGCGCGTACATCCGCTCGTGTCCCGGCTCGCTTGGAGCAGCGAAGCACCGGCATGCCGGCCCTCGACGCGAGCTCCGCACCAAACTCATCGTCGACATTGAACACAGCCTGCGCCGGCTCGAGCTCGAGGAACAGCCTCGCCTTGGCGCCTCTGTACCGTTCGAGATCGTGGTGATAGTCCAGGTGGTCCTGGCTGAGGTTGATGAAAGCTGCAACCTCGAACGGGATCGCATCCACCCGATGCTGTGCCAGCGCATGACTGGAGACCTCCGTCACAAGGTGGGTTGCACCGGCATCGACCGCAGCGCGTGCGAAGCGCATGAAGTCGTCGGCCATCGGTGTCGTATGCGTGGCTTCGACTTCCCCCTGAGGCCCCCTGAAGCTCACGGTTCCCGTCAACGCCGGGCAAGCCCCCGCCGCGCGCACCACCGATTCGATCAAATAGCTGATGGTCGTCTTGCCGTTGGTGCCCGTCACGCCGACGACCGCAAGGCTCGCGCAAGGGTCACCCTGTACCAGGCGTGCCACCTCGCCCAAGGCTATGCGCACGTTGGGACAGATCGCTTGAGGGGCGGCAAGCTCGAGCGCGCTCTGGCACAGAATCGCGACGGCGCCGCGACGGATCGCGTCTGCAGCGTAGCTGGCGCCATCGTAGTTGAGGCCCGGCATCGCGGCGAAGATCTCCCCGGGCCTGATACAGCGCGAGTCGTGGCGCACGTCGCCAAAGGCGACGCTGGCGTCACCACGCAGCTGCGCGACGAGCCCGCGATCAAGCAGGTCGGACAACGTATGGGTGCACGTCACCGCGCAGGCTCCCGCGCCACACTCGCCAGCACGGCCGCATGGGCCGGCTGGTTTTCTCGCGGCCGCGCCTGCCGCCGGGTCAAGCGCTTCGCGGAGCCCGGCGTGCCGGCGCCGCTTGCCGATCTGGCCAGCGCCCGACTTCGGCTCGTGGATAGGCGGCCCGATCGGCTCCGCCTCATCGTGCCCGGGCTCGAAGCCCGGCCGTAATCGGGGCGGCCCTCGCTCGAGGCGTCGCCCGACGCAAGCGGGGCCAGCACCAACCGCAGGACACTGCCCTGCTCCGCCACGGAACCGGCCGATGGCCGCTGACTCACCACCACCCCCGAGCCTTCGACGACAGGCTTCAGATCTACATCGTGCGTCGCCACGATGGCGCTGCGCGCCGAGGCACCAAGCAAATGCGGCACGAGCACCTGCCCCTCGGCCAGCTTTCGACGCGAGGCGATGGTCTCCGCCAACGATGCCTTGTTCGCGTTGCCCGCGTCTCGCGACGAAGCGCCAGCCCCGTGCCGCGATCCCACCTTGGTCTGCCGGCTCCTGTGACCCTTTGCCAACGCTCCCCCGCCATGCGCCGCAGGCACGCCCAGATGGCGCAGCGCGGCCGAAGCAATACGACGAAAAGCCGGCCCCGCAACCTTGCCGCCATAGTGGGCAATGACCGGCTCGTCGATCACGACGGCCACGACGATGCGCGGCTTGTGGACCGGCAAGAAGCCCACGAACGAGGCGGTCCAACGGTCTTTTGCGTAGCCGCCTCGTTCGTAGTCCGCTTTCTGCGCCGTGCCGGTTTTCCCAGCGGCCAAGTATCCTTCGACCGACGCGTCGTCGGCTGTCCCTCCCGGTTCCGTCACGGAGGTGAGCATGTCGCCGACCAGTCGCGCTACCCATTCGGGAACGACCCGACGCCGCACGACAGGCCGTGCACTTTCCAGAGCCTCTCCGCGTGCGTTGCGGATCTCCCGCACGAGCCAGGTCTTCATCAGCCGGCCACCATTGGCGAGCGCGCCCGTGGCCACGGCGAGCTGCAGCGCTGTGGAGCTCATCCCCTGCCCGAACGCGACCGTTGCGGCGTCCATCTCGTACCAGCGCCTGTAATGGCGCAGGATCCCAGCCGTCTCACCGGGCAGAGGCAGCCCCGTTCGCTGTCCGAAGCCGAAGCGGCGCAGCGCGCGATACAGTCCTGCCCGCCCAAGCTTCATTCCGATCTTCGCCGTACCGATATTGCTCGAGTACTTCAGGATGTCCGCCGGTGTCAGCCTGTCCCACTTGCGCGTGTCATGAATGGTGTACTCGGCGATCTCGAGGGCGCCGTTTTCGCAGTCGATCTCCTCGTCAGGCTTGAGCGCACCAGCCGCTAACGCCCCCGCCACGGTGAACGGCTTCACCGTGGAGCCCGGCTCGAAGCGATCGGTCACCGCTCGATTGCGTCGATAGGCGATGGGTGCGCCGCCAGGATCGTTCGGATTGAAGCTGGGGTGGTTCGCCAAGGCCAGCACCTCGCCGTTGCGAGGATCCAGGATAACGACACTGCCGGCTCGCGCCTCGAAGGTGCGCACGGCAAGCTGCAGCTCCCGCTCGGCAATGCGCTGCACCGTCTTGTCGATGGTGAGATAGACGTCGTCGCCCTGCGCTGCTCGATCGTCGAGCAACTGCTCGGAGAAGACCACGACGCCGCGCCGGTCGCGCAGAGCAGGCACGCTGCTCGACGATCCCCGCAGCCGATCGTCAAGCTTGAGCTCCACCCCCTCGATGCCCCGACCGTCCACGTCGGTGAAGCCGAGCAGGTGTGGCGCAAGTCGCCCATTGGGATAGTAGCGGCGCGCCTCGCGCGACATGCGGATACCGGCGAGCTTCAACGCCCGCACGGCCGCCGCCTGCCTGGGCGTAATGCGGCGCTCGATCCACACAAAGTAGCGATCCGAGCGCAAGCGACGCAGCACGATCTCGCGATCGATCTCGAGGTGCTTCGAGAGCAGTTCGGTCGCGTAGGCGGGCTCGATCCCGGCCTTGCGCATGGCGCGCGGGTTGGCCCACACGCTATCGACATCGACGC
>JAKSBK010000369.1 GCA_022361155.1 Pseudomonadota bacterium | reverse complement strand
GCAGCGTGACAGCCGCCGTCCATAACGGGTAGTCCGGGCTTGGCACCAGGACCTCGTCGCCCGGGTCGAGGAGCGCCTCCATGCAGATGCCGGTGAGCTCGCTCACGCCGTTGCCCATGAAGACATCCTCGGCCGAAACGCCCGGGACGCCGCGTTCCTGCTGCTGACAGTGCACGAGCAACCCTGACCGGAGTGAAAATCGAGGCAGCCAAATCGTTGCCGGCTACGGATGCCAGAACGCTTCGATGCGCAGGCCGTAAGCTCGCTGCTCGAGTTGCTGCTGCACCAGGTGCCATCATGATCCCGCCCACGGTGCGCATCTTTGTCTATACGGAGCCTGTGGACATGCGACGCGGGTGTGATGGGCTCGCACTGTTGGCGCGCGATGCACTGCGGCAAGACCCTCGTTCGGGTGCATTGTTCATCTACGCCAGCCGTCGACGCGACAAGCTGAAGATTCTGTGGTGGGACAGCAACGGCTACTGCGTCCTGTACAAGCGGTTTCACGGGGCAGTGGTCGAGCTTCCCTCGTCGGACGGCTCGATTCCGTTCGCAGTTCGCATCGACGGCAACAAGCTAGCGCAGCTGCTTGCCGGCAAGATGAAGAACCGCAAAACAAATCGCACAAAACTGCGCGTAGTACGTTGACGAATTGAACGGACAGTGGTTGTCTGCTGTTTGTGATGGGCGCGGCCGCGGAGCAGCAGGACCCCACGATCGACGTCGATTCGGTGGCTGTTCAGTTCGAGTTGCTCGACAGCGAAACACATCGCAAGGCGCTGCTCGAAGCGATTCGAGCTCGTGACGCCTACCGCAAGCTCATCGAAAAGCTCAAGGAAGAGATCGAAAAGCTCAAGCGCGGTCTCATCGGTCCCAAGAGCGAACGCTTCAAAGGCGATGACGATGCGCAGTTGTCGCTTCGGATTCTCGGCGAGTTACTGGGCAAGCAACATCTCGATGGGGTTGACCCGAAGCAGATTGCCGAGCAACTGCTGAGGCAGGCGGAAGACGAAGCGCAAGCCGAAGTCGAGGCGCAAGCCGGAGCAGAGCCGAGCGAGCAGAGCGCGCAAGGCGCTGACGCAGCCACGGGCAGCGCCGAGCCACATCGCCCCAAGCGCAAGCCGACGGGTCGCAAGAGCAAGCGTGATGAAGTCGTGCACAAGCTCACGATCGAGATGCTGCCGGACGAGGTCAAGCATTTGGGGCTCGACGCGTTCGAGCGTATCGGCGAGGAAAGCTCGACCAGCATCGAACGGCGTGTCTCGTCATTGGTCGAGGTGAAAATAGTACGCCCGAAGTTCCGTGCCAAGACACTCGAGGCCATCGAAGCGGTCAAGGCCGAGCGAGTGCGGTGCGACACGCTGCCGGAGCACGAGCCTCAGAGCTGGTTCACCGTGGCGCCCGTGCCGGAGCTCCCCTTGCCACGCAGCATTGCGGGGCCCGGGCTGCTCGCCAACGTGACCGTCCGTCGCTTTGATGACCACCTGCCGTACAACCACTTGGAGAACGTCTACGAACGGGAAGGAGTACGGTTCGGACGCTCCACGCTGTATGGATGGCTCGATGGACTGCGCGAGCTGTCTGCTCCGCTCATCGAGGCCATGTTGCGCGATGCGCGCGATGCCCCCTATGTGTGCATCGACGCCACCGGGGTACTCGTGCAGGCGCCCGACAAGTGCTCGCGAGGACACTTCTGGGTGTTGGTCGTGCCAGGGCACCACGTCATCTTCGCGTTCAGCAGGTCGCACGACTCGGCCGCAGTTGACGAGCTGCTTGGGGGCTACAACGGCTACGTCGTGGCCGACGCCCACGCGGTCTACGACCACCTGTACGGCGAGGATGGAGCAACCGAAGCGGGGTGCTGGTCGCACGCGCGCAGCTACTTTTTCAAGGCCCTGGGCACCGAGCCCGAAATCGCCCGCGAGTTCCTCGGCAACCTGCGCGTGATGTTTCTGCTCGAGCGCCGGTTCGCCACGCGCCCTCGCAAGCAACGCGAGCGGATGCGGCAGAGCAAGGTCAAGCTGCTGGTCGACAAGCACTTCGAGCTGTGCCGCAAGCACGAGGACTCGGCGCTGGACGGCACCCCGTTGGCCGCTGCGGTCCGCTACTCGCTCAACCAGGAACAGGCGCTGCGTACCTTCCTCGACGACGGCAGGTTGCCGGCAACCAATAACATTTCCGAGAGGCAGGCTCGCCGCCAAGCGGTTGGCAGGAAGCGCTGGCTGTTCGTAGGCAGCGACGACGGCGCGGCCGTCAACACCACCTTCAACACCCTCATCGCAAGCTGCCACCTGCACGGCATCGAGCCCGAAGCCTACCTGCGAGACCTCCTGTGCCTGCTGCCCAGCTGGCCCAAGAACCGCATCCTTGAGCTCGCTCCCTGCAACTGGAACCAGACCCGCCAGCAGCCCCAGACTCAGCAGCGGCTCGCCGACAACATCTGGCTCCGTGCCATCCACGAAATCGATCGGTTCCACGTCAGCTCACAGTAGCGCCTCGGCGCCATCCCAGGAACCACGTGCCTCAACGAACGGGTACCGCGAATCACATCATGTTCATTGACCCTCATATCGATCCCAGCGAGGACCGCTACAAAGGTCTGGAAACGCTCATCGAGAGCGCTGCAGGGAGATCCCCAAGGCCTTTGATCGAGCTCCACCGGGTCTGCTACCGCGGCTCGGGCAGAAGCCGGACGATCCTGAATCTCGATGAGGTGGAAGCGACGTTCCGCGCCGAACTCGGCGGCACCCTGAGTAACGTGGGGCTATCGGTTGAGGTGTTCATCTGGAGCGACTTTCACGACCGGTATCTCATCAGCAATCTTGTGGGCATCAGCGTGCCAAACGGCTTTGACACAACGAGAGCAGCCGACGCGCGGACGACCTGGACCCGCCTTGGACGTAAAGATCGCGATGGCGTGCAGCGCGAGTTCGACCCCGCCCACCACAAGCCCCGCAGACGGTTCACCATCCCATGACTACGTTTGCCGCAGGACGTGGGTACTCGAGACCCCGAGGACATCATGAGCGCCAGCGTCCGTCTGAACGCCTTTTTGGCGACGCTGGCAGTTCATTCCCGGCAATCGAGGTGCTCGCCAGATGAACCGTCAGGAGCAATGGCGGGCGACGCCGAGGTCCGTTTTCCAGGTTGCGACCACAGAGAACCGCGATCTACACCTGGCCGTACTGTCGCTGTTTGCCGAACGCGAGCTGACCGATCCGGCACTAACCCTCGAAGACCTCTTGAGTGCTCTTCCGTACCAAGCGCCGGACCTGGGTGCCGACGAGGCAAGCATCCGCAGGAGCCTCGACCAGCTCGTCGAGTGGGGGCTACTCGATGAGTCCCGCAACGAGTCAGCCACGTACCGCACGCCAGAGGAGTTCCAGCGGCGTAACCTGCAGTGGTCTCTGACCGCTCACGGCCAGACTGCTGTGGCCCTCCTGGATGAAGCGGCCCGCTTTCTCGCCGCCGTCGCAAGCCTCCAACCGGCGGCGATCGATTCGCTCGCTCAATCGATCGCGAAGGCGGTGCGCCTGGCTGCGGACTCCTCTTCCGACAGCGCCATCATTCACGTCGAGCTCCAGCAGGCCGAGCACCACCACCAGTCCCTGGTAGACAACGTCCGGCGATTTCAGAGCCAGCTCTCGCATCTTCTGAGCGATCCGACGCTTGACGATGTTGTGATGGCGCAGGCCCGCGACGCGATCATCGAGTACCTGACCCGATACATTCACGACGCGGAGCAGCCCGCAGCACGAGTGGCCGATGCACTTCGGCAGCTCCATGAGCTCGGCGACGCGTTCGTGCTCGAGCGAGCCCTTGCCGGCGCGAACCTCGCACCAGATCCGGTTCTTGGCGACCCGGGACCTCGATGGATCAAAGAGCGCACACGACGATTGGCCGCGCTCGACGAGTGGTTCCTTCGCACGGCGGACGGGTCGCTACCACGAATGGGCAGGCTGCGATCCCGCGGTCGCGACTGGGTGCTTCACTTCCTGCGCGTGATGGAGCTTCGCCGGGCACACCGGCGCCGCTCGGCGAGCATCATTGATGACTTCACCACGATCGCCCGCACCTTCGCTGCGTGCGCCGACGATGACGAGGCCGCGCGATTGTTCACGGCCGCTTTCCAGCTTCACGGCGCGAGGCATCATACCCTGGCCTACGATGACGTGGATGCCCTGGACCCGGCAACGACGGCTGCCAGCAATCCGGCGATAGACCTGACGTCGACACTGCGTGTGCAGGGCGCCACCCGGCAGCGCTCTCGGGAGCGCCCTGTCGTGGACCCCCGAGAGCAGCGGGCCCGCGCTGCAGCAGAACAGGCAGAGGCTCTGCGGCGCACGGCCGCCTTACGTACTGCGATCATCACGGATGGTACCGTGCGCTTGTCGAGCTACGGGCGCCTGGACTACGAGCAGTTCCGTGACCTCGTAGACCTCCTTTGCGCTGCCCTTACAGCTCTGCCATCGGCCGACGGCACCCGCCAGTGCTTCTCGAGCGACGGCCAAGTGGAGGTGGTCGTCTACCCGCTGGACACGGCCCGTATGTGCTGTCTTGAGACTGATGCCGGCACATTGACCGCGCCTGATTTCCGCGTGTCCGTGCGACTACGTGGAGTCGACATCGCCACCGGCACCGCTGCGATGATCTCGGTCACGGGCGGCACACACGAGGGGCTGCTGTCATGAGCGCTGGAAACCACGACACCGAAACGCGGGGAGCCGCGATTCGAGCGCTGCTCGCATCTCCGCTACTGCTGCGCAGCCGAAACGAGGAGCTGTTTCGAAGCGTGGCAACACAGCGCGGCTCGCTGGAGTCGTGGTTTGAAGACAATCTCGGTTGGCAACTTCAGGTCGATATTCGTGCCGGAATCGCCAGGCTGCACAAGCGGACCCAGAACCCCGACTCACGGCGTGGTCTCCGTCGCACGCGATCCAGCAAACGGCCCTTCGACGCCTTCCGCTACCAACTCCTCGCGCTGACCTGCGCGGAGTTGCTTCGACGACCCCACACCACTTTGGGTGACTTGGGCGACGCGATCACTCGGATCTGCGCCGGGGACGACATCCTTCGTTCCGTTGACGTGGGCAGACACTCCGATCGTGTGGCTTTCGTCGACGTTCTGCTGTGGTTGATCGAGGTCGGAGCCGTCGACGTGACCGCCGGAGAGGTGGATGGATTCGGGAGCTCGCAGGACGTCGACGCCGTTCTCGTCGCAGATGCGACGCTCATCCCGCTGCTCCTGTCCTCGGATACGGCGCCCTCGCGTGTTGAGGCAGACACACCCGGGCAATGGATCGACCAACTCGTCAATGAGCCGAGGTACGGCACGGCGGCGACAGATCTCGAGAATACGGACCGAGATCAACGCGCGCGCTGGTCCAGGCATCAGGCCATCCGGCGATTGCTCGACGATCCCGCGGTGAACATCGACGAGCTCCACCCGGGGGTACAAAGCTACCTGTTCACCCCTGCGGGCCGAGACAAGGCGATCTCCGCGGCCGAGGAGGCGGGGTTGACCGTCGAACGGCACGCGGATGTGTGGCTGGCCATCGACCCGACCCGTGAGTCGACATCGGGCACTTTCACGTCGGCCGGGCGATCCTCCACGGCCGAGCAGGCGGCGGCAATCGTGTTGGCGATCCTGGTGAGCGTTGACGTCGATGGACACCGACACTTGCTCCGGAGGTCTATGCTGTCACTCCGCGGTGCCCTTGATCAGCACCTGAAGACAAGCCCGGGTTGGGCTCGTGCCTTCCGCAACGCTTCAGGCGTCGACGCTTTGCTTTCAGATGCTATCGAGTTGCTCGAGGAGTTTGGACTGGTACGGCGAGACGGAGACGACATCGTGCCGCGCCCGGCCGCTGGACGGTTCGCGGTTCGCGTAGTGGCGAGTCCAGCTACGTCGGACGACGATGTAGAGGTGGCTCCATGACCACGATGCTTGCCAGCGATTCCGGCACCGCGTCACCGGTGTCTGTCGACGATTTCCGGTGGCTGCCAACTCGAGCAGGCCTTGTCAACGTGTGGCAGTACACCGAGGAGATCCTGGAGTTCGAGCGGGGGCGCCTCGTCCTGTACGGCCCGAACGGGTCTGGCAAGACGATGGCCCTCGAGCTGCTCCTGCCGCACTTGCTCGACGCGAAAGGCTTGCCAGGACGGCTATCCACTTCAGGTGCCGATCGCGGCGGGCTCTGGGACCGTGTGAGCGGGTACGACGAAGGCGAACCACGCACCGGCTATCTCTGGCTCGAATTCGCTCTCGACGACGAAAGGACCTTTACAGCTGGCGTACGACTGAGAGCGAAGCCGTCAGGCGGCGGGGACAAGCATTGGTTCACCACCCCACGGCGAGTCGCGATCGACTTCTCGCTCCTCGACGAGCATCGGCGCCCGCTGTCCGTGGAGCAACTGACCGAGGCCGTCGGGGCCGAGGGAAGGGTCTGGGGATCGGATACCAGTGGCTACCGACAAGCCATCCGAACGACGCTGTTCCCCGGCTGGTCCGATGATCGACTGGACGCGCTCATCCGCACCCTCCTGGTGGTGCGCAAGCAGAACGTCACCGACGGCCTGTCTCCCACAAGACTCTCCGATCTCCTTTCCGAGGCGCTTCCGCCGCTCGATGACCTCGAGCTGGGCCGAGTTGCTGACGGCTTTGCG
>JAKSBK010000368.1 GCA_022361155.1 Pseudomonadota bacterium | reverse complement strand
TGTCTTCCGAAAGCGCGGTCTCGTCTAGACCCTGCTGCTTGAGGCGCTGCATGGCACGGTAGCGCGCTTCCGTGTAGAAGTACTCGGGCGGCACCATGTCGAGCCCTCGGAGCTCGGCGAATGCATCGGCGCCCTCGCCGGCCAAGAACACGTGCCCCGAGTGCTCGAGCACTTCTCGAGCCAACCGAATGGGGTTTTTGACCCGCTTGACCGCAGCAGCCGCCCCCGCTCGGAGCTCCTTGCCGTCCATCAGCGACGCATCGAGCTCGTTGATGCCGCTGCTCGTGAAGCAGGCGCCCTTGCCTGCATTGAACAAGGGCGAGTCCTCGAGCACCACGACCGCAGAAACCACCGCATCCAGGCTGGTGCCGCCTGCCCGCAGCACCTCGTATCCGGCGTCCAGGGCTTCGGTAAGCGTCTCGCGGTACACTGCATCACGCTCCGGCGTCAGCTCGCTGCGCACCAGCGTCCCGGCTCCGCCGTGAATCACCAACCCAAACCTGTCCATCTGTGCCTCGCCAGCAGCGTGCCGCAGTACATGCATAGCCGGTCCAGCAATACACTGCTAGCCATCAACTGCCGGGCACGCTTTCGTTGTCTCTGATCCGAGGTGCGATCGCAAAACCGGTAAACCCGTAGATCAAAGCAAAGACGACGCCCGTGTAGCACATGATGGCCCATCTCGCGTACTCGAACGACGATTCGAGACCGAGCGTGCTTGCCATGAATACGCCGGCGATGCTCCACGGAATCAAGGGAACGACCACCGTGCCGCTGTCTTCGGTCGTGCGGGAGAGATTCTTCGCCGCCAGGCCCTGTTGTCGGTAGGCGGGCGCGAACAACTCACCTGGAATCAGAATCGAGAGAAAGGAGCTTCCGGTCATTACGGCGGTCGCGATCGACGCGATAACCGAGCAGGCCACGATGCGTCCCCTGGTGTGGGCGACACGCAAAAGGCGCTCCAGCAAGACGTCCAACATGCCCGCCTTCTGCACGATGCCGCCAAACGCGAAGGCGCACAGGGCGATCAGGGTCACGTGCATCATGTTGTCCATTCCACCCCGCGTCAGAAGCTTGTCCACGAGCTCGTGACCGGTGTGCGCGTGGTAGCCGCTGACCATCGACCCCACCGCGCTCCTGAGGCTGCTGCCCTGCAGCACGATGGCCAGCCCGCTTGCCACGGTGGAAGAGAGCAGCATGCCCGGAATCACAGGTCGCTTTCGGATAGCCAAATAGAGCGTGATGAACGGCGGCAGCAGCAATACCGGATGAAAGACATAGTGAGCGCGCAAAACTCCCATGATGGCATCCGTAGCATGCAGGGCGACCTCGGCATGGACGGGCATCGTCCACCCCAGAGCGAGGTAGATTCCCAGGCCCAGCAGCCAGGCCGGTGTCGTCGTCCAAAGCGTGTGCCGGATGTGATCGAAGAGATTGCTGCGTGCAGCGATCGGAGCGAGATTCGTGGTGTCCGAGAAGGGAGACAGCTTGTCGCCAAAATAGGCTCCGGCGACGATGGCACCCGCTGCTTGCCCCAGGGGAACCGAAAGCCCCTGTGCAACACCCATGAAGGCAACGCCCACGGTTCCCACGGTGCCGTAGGAGGTTCCGGTAACCAGAGAAACGACGCTGCAGACCAAACAGGCCGTGACCAAGAAGTAACGAGCTGAAATGAGCTCGAGGCCGTAGCAGATGAGCATCGGTATCGTGCCCGCGGCGATCCACGACCCTATCAGCGCCCCGACCACGATCACTATCAGCATGGCCGGCATGCCCTTCATCATGCTCTGCAGTATCCCGGTCTGCAGATCGTCGAAGCTGCTGCCAAGCCGCCATGCAATCAACCCGGCAACCACGGCCGCGCACAGCAGCAGTGCCTCGATCGCCAGACGCAGGACACCGTAACCGATGCCCAGCAGCACCACCATTGCGATCAGCGGCGCGAGCGACTGAAAGAACGTCGGTCTGCTGTTGCTCGAGCCCATCGCGAGACGGCGCCAGCCTCGCAGGCCCTTCGGTTGCTGACAAGAGCCGTTCGCACGGCCTGAACGGTTACGGCTGGCGTACGCTGGGCGGCTTGGAATACACTGCGTCGCTGTCGTTTGTGCGGCCCACCGAAACTCGAGAAAAGCGCATGAAGAAACTGCGGATTCCACGGCATCGGGTCAACATGGCTTCGCCCTTTCGATTCCGATCCGGCAAAGCCATGCTGGCCCGATGCCTGACCTTGGTAACGGGCGCGCTCATCGGGTGCGACGCTCCTGCCTCGTCCCCGGCGAAGCCCGCCCGGCAACAGACCGAGGCGGCTCGCACGCGACAGACGCCCCCGGCCCAGTCTCGCGACCTCGCCGTGATTCCCATGCCGAGGAAGCTGCTCGCCAAGGCAGGTGGCTTCTCGCTCACAGCCCGAACTCGAGTAGCGATTCAAGGCTACGGCGACCCCGAGGTGGCGCGGGTGGCAAGACACCTCGCACAGCTGCTCAACACGGCGACCGGCTTCGCACTCGAGCCGCGCGCGGCCAAAGCAGAACATCGGGACTCGAAAGGCACGATACTGCTTGGGCTTGATCCCGCGCTCGAGGCCGAGGAGGGCTATCGGCTCACGGTCGGCTCCACTCGCATCGATTTGCGAGCGAAGCGAGCTCGCGGCCTGTTTTACGGGATCCAAACCCTGCGCCAGCTTGCGCCGGTCCAGATCGACTCGCCCGAGCCGCTACCCGAGCTTGCTTGGACGATCCCGGCTGTCGAGATCGAAGATGCGCCGCGCTTTCGCTACCGGGGCATGCATCTAGACGTGGGCCGCCACCTGTTTCCGGTCGAGTTCATCAAGCGCTACATCGACACGATGGCGCGCTACAAGCTGAACATGTTCCACTGGCATCTCACCGAGGACCAAGGCTGGCGAATCGAGATCAAGAAGTATCCAAGACTCACCGAGGTGGGTGCTTGGCGCAAGCAGACCATCGCGGGTCACAACAACGACGTGCCACGCAAGTTCGACGGCCAGCGCTACGGAGGCTTCTACACGCAAGAACAGGTGCGTGACATCGTCGCGTATGCGGCCGCTCGATTCGTCACGGTAATGCCGGAAATCGAGCTGCCGGGCCACTCGAAGGCTGCGCTCGCCGCGTATCCAGAGCTCGGCTGCACCAAGGGGCCCTTCGAGGTAGCCACGATCTGGGGCGTGCACGAAGACATCTACTGCCCCAAGGAAAAGACCTTCCGTTTCCTCGAAGACGTCCTCAGCGAGGTGCTCGAGCTCTTCCCGAGCCGCTACATCCACATCGGTGGAGACGAAGCACCCAAGGCCCGCTGGAAGAGCAGCAAGCTGGCCCAGGCGGTCATTCGGCGCGAGGGCCTCAAGGACGAGCACGAGCTTCAGAGCTACTTCATCCGTCGGATCGAGAAGTTCCTCAACAGCAAGGGCCGCAGGCTGGTCGGCTGGGACGAAATACTGGAGGGCGGGCTCGCACCCGATGCCACGGTCATGAGCTGGCCAGGGGTCGCCGGTGGCATCGCTGCAGCCAAGCAAGGCCACGACGTGATCATGAGCCCCACGAGCCACGCCTACTTCGACTACTACCAGGCCAAGGACAAGACAAAGGAGCCGATCGCGATCGGCGGCTACCTGCCGCTCGAGAAAGTGTATCGGTTCGAGCCTGTTCCACCGGCTCTTTCTAGCGCAGAAGCCGAACGCGTGATCGGCGGCCAGGCCAACCTGTGGACCGAGTACATCAAGACCCCTTCCAAGGCCGAGTACATGGCTTATCCGCGCATGCTGGCGCTCTCGGAGGTGGTCTGGTCACCGAAGGCCGGGCGTGACTGGGACGGCTTTGCCAAGCGGGTCGACGCCGAGCTCAGGCGCTTCGATCTGCTCGGAATCGACTACGCGCGGCACGTGCTCGCCGTCAAACAGGAGCCCGAGCTCACCGCTGACGGCCGCTTTCGCGTTGCCCTGCGGGCGGTACGGCAGGCTCCCATTCACTACACGCTCGATGGCTCGCAACCCGACGCTCGTTCGCCGCGCTACGAGGGCCCCATCACCCTCGCGGGCAACGCCACGCTCACGGCCGTCGCCATAGAAGCCGGCAGGCTGTTGTCGCTTCCCCGCGCTGCGAGCTACTCCGTGCACCTGGCCACGGGAAAGCCTGTGCGCTACGGGCGGCCCTTCAGCCCGAAGTACCCGGCAGCCCGCGAGCTTGCACTCACCGACGGCCGTCGGGGGAGCGCGGTTGCGCGTGACGGACTGTGGCAAGGCTTCGTGGACGAGGACCTGGACGCCACGCTGGATCTTGGCCAGGAGCAACCGATCCAGCGTATCGAGGTCGGCGTGCTCAGGCACGTACGCGACTCGATCGTGCTCCCCGAACGGGTCGAGTTTCGCGTCTCGAAGGACGGCAGGCACTTCAGCCCGCTGCCCGAGGCGAGCCCTGGCCAAGCCGAGCAGCGAAACGAAACACCCCTGCCCATGCGCTTCGGGGCGGATGCAAACGGCCAGGCGGCTCGTTACGTGCAAGTCGTAGCCCACAACCACGGCAAGCTACCGGATTGGCATCGACGAGCCGGAAAGCGGGCGTGGCTGTTCGTCGACGAAATCGTCGTTAGGTAGCAGCGCAGGGCCGGGACGAGGACGAAAGCGGTTGTGGCGCGATTGCACCTTTAGTTTCTGGTCAGAATCGATGCCAGAGCCAGCGCGCCCGGCGGACCGGACCGAGGAATACTGGAAGTATTTCGCAGGGCCGGGACGAGGACGAAAGCGGCTGTGGCGCGATTCTGACCAGAAACTAGTTGCTAAGGTCCTCGAACTCCTTATCAAGCCGATAACGCGGTGACGTGATGTAGCGCTCCATGCGCGCCAAGCGCGCATCCATTTGGCGGAACCTGTGGCGAAGCGCGTGAAACACGTGGTGCGGATCGCGCCGAACCGTACGCTTGAGCTCCTCCTCTTCCGGGGTCCCGTGCAGCTCCGGAGGTTTGCGTCGCAGTAGAAACGCAGCGCCGAGGTAGATCAGGATCGTGACCGGCATGAAGATGAAAGCCAGCAGCGTGAGGCAGCGCGCGGCAAAGAGATTGAATCCGAAGTAGTCGGCAACTCCTGCACAGACACCGAAGCACATGCCGTTTTCGGTGTCTCGGTACAGGCGGCGGGGGTGAAAACCGTTGTCTGGGAATCGGCTCATGACGGGTACCTCAGCTTCTTGGTCGCTGGCGATCGGAACGATCCTCTCTCCAGCGCTCCGTTCGGTCATCGAGAATCGTCTCCAGGGCGTTGATGCGGCTCTCCATGCGCTGAGCCGACTGGTACAGCTCCTCGAGCAGCTTTTCGTCCTCACTCGACAGGCCCTTCGAGGTCTTCCACTTCGTGATGTAATGGAACACGAGCCACAGCGGCGCGAGGAGACCCAGGAACAATGCAATAAAAAGTTCACCCATGGATGACTATTCCTTTCAGGTGTTTGGCATCCGCACTGGTGCCCCTTGGGCTCCAGGTACTACGAAGGGGACTTGCTGCGCATTCGCTCCTTGAGCTCGCCGAGCGCCCTTTCGACTTTCTCGTCCTCCTCGAGATCCTGAATCTCATGACGAAGATCCCGCTTCTTTCCCAGATCGTAGGACTCCACACGACCCTCCAGCTGCTCCATTTTGCGCTCGAATTGCTCGAAGCGGATAAGCGCGTCATCCACATGATGCTCCCGCTCGCGGACCATGAGCCGCTTGCTTGCGGCTCGATGCCGAATCACCATCGCTTCTCGCCGAGCTTTCGCATCCGCCAGTTTCTCCTGCAAGCGTCCGATGTCGTCGCTGAGCTGCGATAGTGCCTCCTTCACGTGCGTGAGCTGGCCGCGCACGACCTCGGCCGTGCTCTCGACCTTGCGCTTCTCCATGAGGGCCGCTTTGGCCAGGTCGTCGCGGCCTTTGCTTACCGCCAACTCCGCCCTGCCGTCCCAGTCGCTCGCCTCGCGCTCAAGCCCCGCGAGCCTCCGGTGAAGCTCTTTCTTGTCGGCGATGGCTCGTGCAGCAGTGGACCGCACTTCCACCAGCGTGTCTTCCATTTCCTGGATCATGAGCCGGACCAATTTTTCGGGATCTTCGGCTTTTTCCAGGATGGAGTTGATGTTGGCGTTCACGATGTCGCTCATGCGAGAGAAGATGCCCATGGCGTGTTACCTCTTTCGGTCGCGTCCC
>JAKSBK010000367.1 GCA_022361155.1 Pseudomonadota bacterium | reverse complement strand
GCCTCCGTGGCAGTGCTGCGGCCGGGGACGACGTCTACCCGCGTTCTAGAGACTGTCGTGCGTTCGATGGTTGCGCCGCTCCTGTTGCTCGGAGTGCTGGGCTGTGAATCGCTGGCAGAGATCGAGTTGATCGAGCTCGAAGCGATTAGGCCGGATGCGGTGGAGCCGGGGGAGCGGCTGCAGATCGTGGGCGAGGGGTTTGCCTTGGATCGATCCTGCCGGGTGCGCTTCTCGGGGTACGCCGAGCGAGGCGGTGGGGAGGCGGTTGCGGTGCTGTTCGAAGTCCAGGGACGGGTGCTTTCCCCCAGGGTGGTCGAGGTGCAGGTGGACCCTATCAGCTTTGCTCCGTTACGGCCGCGGGCGGAGTTCGTGGGGGAGGTAAGCGTGCACTTTGCGGCGGCGCCCGACCGGGGTGTCGAAATCGCCGGCAGGCTGCGCGACGTTCGGCTCGCTCTCGTTTCCTCGCTGCCGCCGGCCCAATCCAAGATCGAGCGCCGGGAACAAGCCGCGCTCACACCGATGCAGCTCGGGCTGTCGCTGGCAGCGTTGTTCTGGGCCTTGTGTTTCGGGTTTATCGGGCCGGGTGCACCGGCGCTGCGCTTGAGCGAGGCGTTGGCCCGCGCCTGGCAGCATGGACCGCATCTGTTGGCGCGCTACCACGTCGACGGGAGGGCGATACCCAGCTCGAGCGCGAGGCCTGCACGGCGCAGGCTGCAGAGGGGGCGGCATCATGGAAGGCTGGTTCGTTTCCTGCTCTGGCTGCGGCAGGAGCTGCGGCAGAGGCAGCGGTCGTGGATCGCTGCCTGTGTTGCGGCGCTGGGTAGCGTCGTCGCGCTGGCGCTGGTTCGGGTAGCCGGCGCCAGCGCGAGCCTCTTGTGGTGTTGGGCTGCGCTCGCGCTGGCGCCGGCTATCGCTGTTGCTCGGTGCCGAACGGCTCCCAGACCGGTGGGCCGCGTGCTGGCCGCACAGGTCCCTGCCCTGATCGGCCTCGCTGCGGCGCTGCTGTGTGCCCACGTGCTGAGCTCGAGCGCAACGCTCGGGCGCGTGGTGCAGGCGCAGGGTTTTGCGCCGTGGCAGTGGCTCGGCATGCGCAGCCTTGCCGGTCTGTGTGCGCTGAGTCTCTATCTCTTGGGTGCGGCCAGAAGCCTGAAGACGTTGGAGCTCCTGGGCCCACTACAAGCCGGGCCCGCAGCTGTCGTGGCGGGCGTTCAACAGTTCATGCTGGCGGCGTTGGGTGCTGCCGTGTTCCTGGGCGGCTGGCAGAGCCCGCTCGATGCTACGGCGAGCGCACACACGTGGGCGTTTGTGACGCTGTGCTACGGCGCAAAGGCGCTCGCGCTGGCTTGGCTCGCTCGTGCGCTCGGCGAACAGCTGTGTCCTGGCACGTGCTCGATCGTGCTGGCAGTCCTGGTTGCCGGCGGCACCGCCGTCGCGTGGTCATGGTCGCTTGCTGGCGCAGTCCCGCAGCTCGCCGTGGGCCAGGTTGTCTGTGGTGTCGTGCTCGCCACGGGCCTGCACGCAGTCTGGCGAGTCCGCGCTCGACGTGAGCTGGCACGAGCGGGCTCGCGCGCCCCTTGAGGACCCTCCGCACCAAGCCTCCCTTCAGCGCCAGCCCTATCGGTCAGGCGTCGATCGCCTCCAGAAAGCGTCCAAGGTGCGCGCTTTGGCCCGCAGCCATCTCGACAAACCGCAAGCCCACCGTGGTCTGACCGTCGTCGCGCTCGGCCGTCCAGATCACGCGCGCGTCGGTGATCAAGGGATCTTCCTCGGGGTCCTCGACTCCGTCGCCCGTCATGATGAGGGTGAGCCTGACATGGGTTCCATCGACCACGGCTTGCGGCACGATGACCGCGGCTCCGCCCATGGAGACATTGTGTGTCGTGCCTCCTAGTGTTTGCGCGCCGGCGTCGATCTCGGCGGTCAGTGCCACGGCGTAGCGAGCGTGTTTTCGGCGACTGGTGGTCACGGCTGGGGCACGTGCGGAGACGCTAGCATGCGTCCAAACGCGCCACCCGTAAAGGCATCGAGCAGTGCTTCGATCTCTGCGATCCTCAGGAGCCTTCCGGCATCCTTGCGGCCGAGTAGATCGCGTTCGAGCTGCAGGCGTCGGCGCTCGAAGTATAGCTCGACGATCTGTCGCATCAGCGCAGCCCGGCTGTCGAGCCAGGCACGCTGTTCCCGCATCAACGCCACCTCGTCACGCGCATAAACCAGGCGCGCGAGATCGAAGGTCAGCGCGGCCTCGAGGGTCAGGTTGTCATCGGTGGATAGCCGGCTTGTGGTCGTGCCGGACTGCGATTCGTACAGATCCCAACCCTGGCCTCGCCGGGCGCTCAAGCGCACGCTGGGCAGCCATCCCGATCTGCGCGCCCGGCTTGAGAGCGCCTTGGGCGACGGCCGCTGCTTCGCTTTGGCGGCGAGCGCCGCATGCACCACCTCGCTCACGCTGGGCTCGTTTCGGTAGCGTCGCAAGCCTCGGACCAGCGCTGCCCGCGTCAGCGCCGGTTCGCGCCGGGGGGAAGCGTGCGCCTTGATCCTGCTCGGTCGCCGCTCTTCCTGCTCGCGCCCCTGCCGCGCGCGATCGACGACCGGCCGGCCGTCCCCAGCGCGCTCGTCCGGGCCATGGCCGTAACGCACGCGGCGGTCCTGCGCGAACGCAGCGCAACAGGGCAAGGCGCCGATCAGCACCCACAGCAAGGCAAGGCAGATCAACCTGCAACGCGCCGCCTTGCTGATCTGCTTGCTGATCCGGTTTGGAGTCGGCTTGCGAACGTGCGTTGTGTTCATGGGTCATGTTCTCCTGCTACTAGCGTGGCCAGCTGAGCCAGGGCGTCTTGGCGAGTGGACTGCTCGAGGTCGCACAGAGCCCGATGCGTACAGGGCGCGGTTCCGCTCGCCCGGACGCGGCCAGCCGCCGCTGAGGAGCCGGGCATGGTCGCAGGCTCCCCCGCCGAGCCGCGATACGACCGCAGGCGCCAGCGCAAGTCCAGCCGCCCCTGCCAGCGACCCCGCACGGCCAACCGATTACCGGTGCGCGCCCGGTGCGTTGCCAGCAGCACGAGGCGGCATTCCGGCAGCCAGCGAGCCAGATCGGGGCCTCGTCCGCTGCAGCCAGGCACCACGATCAGGAGCGCCAGAGCGCATATGCGACAAGTCATCGTGGACTCGCAGCTCACTGAAGCAGGTATCGGTCGCAACCGCAGCGCGTTGCGTCGGGCCGCGGCGACCCGCAAGCTCGGCAGGCTTTTTGCGGCCCTATGGGGTCTTCGCGTGCGAGATCGCCACGAACCGGCCCTGGGCTAGCAGACCCACGGCGGCGAGCCCACGGCTGCCGGGGTCAAGCGCCGGGGTCGACCAGCGGCCCGAGCGCTCGATCGGGCGCTGATCCGTGACGTCGGTGCGCAGCACCTCGCTTGGATCGGGGGCCACCGCGATGAGGCGCAGCGTGAGTTCGCCGGTTGCTCCAAGCACGGCCTCCGCCCGCGTCAGCCCACTCGGGCTTACGTCCCACCGGATGTGCAGCTCGTCTCCTTGCCGCTCGCAGCGGACCTCGTCCCGCGCTGCGGCCGGCCGCTCGCCTGCGGATTCGCGCTGCTTGGCTGTGGATTCGCCCTGCTCGCCTGCGGTGTTGCCCTGCTCGGCTGTGGATTCGTCCTCTGCTGCGGGCGCGGGTCCGAGGGCGGTGTTGGGGACGGCCTGGGTGGGACGGGAAGGTTCCGCGCTCGAATCTGAAACGGCCGCTTGCTCCAAGACCCCGTGAGCTGCACTGTCCCCTGCCGTTATGCCGGCGGGCTGGTTCGGCTGGTCCGGTTCCTTCGTCTGGGGTGCGGTCGCTTCAGCTCTGCGCAAAAAGCGTCCGAGCAGACCCGATCCACGTTCGAGCGCTTGTGCGGCGTGCCAGAGCGCCTGCCTTGCCGTCTGGAGCCGACCCGCGCGCAGGCGTCCGCGCAGCACCCGCACGAGCTCGCGGCGAGTCAGGTGCTGGTAGCCCTCGATGCCCAGGTGCTTGGCTTCGTCCTCCAGCTCGGCTCGCGTGCACTGCTCGATGGTCTTCACGTCCACAGTCGCTGCTCCCGGGTTTCAGGTCCCCAAGACCTGCCTGGCCGACAACACGTCCTTGCGGATTTGCGCCCTCAGGGATTGTACGCCGTCAAAGCGCTGCTCGGCACGCAAATACTCGACGAACGCGACACGCAGCGGGCACCCGTACAGGTCTTGGTCGAAGTCCAGCAGGTGCACCTCGAGCGAGCGGCCCGCCTTGAACGTAGGCCTCAGTCCGAGATTCGCCACCGCTGGGAGCACCGGACCGGGCCCTGGCGACAGGCGCTGTGCCAGCACCGCATAGACCCCATCGGGGGGCAGCAGCACCGGTTCCGGCACCACGTTCGCCGTTGGGAATCCCAGATCGCGGCCGCGCTTGTTGCCCTCGACCACCGTTCCCGTCACGTCGTGGTGCCTGCCCAGCATGCGCGTCGCCAAGGCGAGGTCGCTGCGAGCGATGGCGTCTCGGATTGCGCTGGACGATACGGTCAGGCCGTGCGCGCGGATCGAGGGCACGGGTAGCACCGAGAACCCGAGGCGGTCACCAAGCCCGCGCAGAACCTCCGCCGTTCCTGCGCGTCCGGCGCCGAAGCGAAAATCCGGCCCCACGACCACCAAGCGTGCCTTTAGCCCATCGCGCAGCAGCTGGCGTGCGAAGCGCTCGGGCTCAAGCGAGGCAAAGGCACGGTCGAACCGCTGCACGCGCACCTCGTCCGCGCCGCACCCGTTCAGCAGCTCGATGCGCCGCGTCAAGGTTGTCAGCTGAGCAGGCGCCTGCGCCGGTGCCAGCACGCGTGCCGGGTGCGGGTCGAAGGTGAGGGCCACCACGGGCAGCGCTTCGGTGCCGGCCTCGCGAGCGGCGCGCAGCAAGGCCCGATGTCCCCGATGGACACCGTCGTAGTTGCCAGGCACCACCACGCACGGCGAGCGCACCTGCTGCGGCTGCGTCACGGTTTGGGCGATTATGGTCGCGAGGCAGGCCAGGTCAACTCCACCCGTTGGGGCATCTGTGCTTGCAGGCGGGCTCGGTATTGGGCATCGTCTGTCAGGGACTCCATGGTGCACGATAAAGAAACGGCTGCCTGCGACGAGCTGTCCTTCGAGCAGGTGTTGTCCAAGCTCGAGCGCGTCGTCGCCGAGCTCGGTCGTGGCGAAACGCCGCTCGAGCAGGCCGTGGCTCTGTTCGAGGAGGGCGTGCGCCTGTCGAAAATCGGTGCGAATCGGCTCGACGAGGCCGAGCGCCGTGTAGAGTTATTGCTCGGCAGCTCGGACGAGCCACAGACTCAGGCCTTCGGAGGTCAGAAGGAGCAACCATGAGGCATTGCATCCGAAAGGAGCAACCATGAGGCGTTTGCATCCGGAAGGAGCAACCATGAGGCGTTTGCATCCGGAAGGAGCAACCATGAGGCATTTGCATCCGGAAGGAGCAACCATGAGGCATTGCATGAGGTATTGCGGTGAGCGCTGACATCAGCGTGCACACCAAGTTCTCGACCGTTTCGGAGCTTGCCGAGGGGTATGCTTCGCGGGTGCGGCTAGGCCAGATATCGCTGCGATCCCACGAGTCCGTTGCCGAAGGCGACGGCGTCGCGTTTAGCGTTCTGCTGCAGGACGGTATGCTCGCCTTCGGCGGTCGCGGCCGCTGCGTCGAGTCGATCGACAAGGGCGAGGATTCGCGCTCCGGCGGGCGCTTCGAGCTTGTGCTGGACAGCCTTGAGTTCGAAGAGGCCTCCGCGGCGGTTTTCGAGCACCTGCTGGCGGTTCGCGCGGCCCTGTTCGGTTCCGACCAACCTCCGGAGCTGATCATCGGGCCCGCGCACAAGCAACCCTACGGACACGAGGCGCTCGAAGTGTCCGCCGACGAGGTGGAGGCGCTGCCAGAGGATCCGCAGGGCGTTTCCGAAGCGGAGTATATCGAAGCGCCAACCGTGGAGTCCGCGGAGCACGACGCCGCCGCACCGGTCGCGGTTCTGGAACCACACGGCCCAGAGCGTGCCGGGGCAACGCCTATTCCAGAAGCGACCTCGATCCCCAGCGACGCCGTGCCTGCCGACGACATCCAGTTCGCACCCGAGGGGGAGTTCGACGACGACCCGTACAGTGCACCCACCGCAATCGCAGACCTGCCGTTCCTCGCTGCTCAGGCCGAGGAGGCGGAGCAAGCCGCGGCGCTCTGTGAGGAGGAGTCCACCGAGGCCGCGAGCACGACGGCTTCGCAGACAGTTGCCGGCGAACCTGCCATCTTCGACCCTGCGCTCGCGCGGGACCGCGTTACGCTTCCGGAGACACAGGACGACGAAGAGGACGGCATCACGCTTGCGCCTCCCGCACGCGACGAAAACGAGACCCCCACGTCCGCGCCACCGGCTGCGCCCCCCCTCGCCCCCACGATCAAGCCCTTCCACTCGCAGCTTCCACCGGGGAGCTTCCTGACACGTCCCGTGGCAGGCAACTCGTGGATTCCGCAGGCTCCGCCGCCGATGCCGCCCCGATCGTCGTCAGGCCTGTTTGTGTTTGCTGGACCGGGGCTACCCTGCCCGGATCGAGTGCCCCGCCCCGATCTTCCGGCCGAGCTGGCGGTCACGCCCGCGCCACGACCTGAAGCTGGGGCTGCTCAAGGCCCGGCGCAGGACCAGGCGGAGTAGCGCCACGCGTGACCCACGCTCAGTCTTCGACACCGACGCAACGTGGCACCGAGCGTGCACGGGAAAGAGCCAAGAGGCACAGCTAATGGGGATAAGGGATTCCATCCGCCGGGCTCAGGTCTTCGGGGTTGCGCTCTTGCTGGTGTCTGCGAGCGCCGCGCGTGCGCAGCCGGACGAGTTCGACGACTCGTTTGGAGACGATGCCTTCGGGGACTCGCCCCAACAGGACCCCTTCGGGGATGCGGGCGAAGGGGAGGAGTCTTTCGACAGCGAGTTCGAGGATGCCTTCGAGGGCTACGAGACCCCGCCTGAGGCAGGGGCTTCCGAGATCGGCCAGGGGCCTGACGAAGCTGCGCAGGGTGGTGGCGATCGGGTGGAGACGACCGGTCCAGGGGGCGCACGGATGTTCCGTGCCCACACGACCTGGGGGGGTCCAACCGGTGGCCTTCGAATCACGGACGCCGGCTCAGGTATCGTGGATGCACTACGTACCCAGCTCACCTTCGAGTTCTTTCGCTCGCGCGATTTCCTCGACGCCGCCGATACGAACCAGTTCATCGCTGGCACGCTTGCATTGAACTACACGCCGGCGAGCTTCTTGGAGCTCTACGCTTCGATCGCCAACCACGCCAACAGCAACTCCAACGAGGAGCCCGCCTTGTTCCAGGTGCTCGGCGACAGCACCTTCGGCGTCAAGGCGTTCAGCCCGGTGCTGTCCTGGCTGACGCTGGGAGGGGACCTGCGGCTCGTCTTGCTCAATACGGTCGGGGACATCGGCGTGGTGCTCAAGGGCACGAGCTTTGGTCTGCGCGGCAACGCCACGGCAGACATGCGGCGGGTCGGCGGAGGTGTTCCCTTGCTCGTGCGCTTGAATCTCGATTACTTCTTCGACAATTCCGCCAACCTCGTTCAGAGCGTTGAGGAGCGGCGTTTCGGCATCTACCGGGATCTTGGACAAACCAGCCACCCGGAGCAGCGATTCAACGACATCCATCTGCTAACACGCATCGAGCGGTTCGCGTTGGGCATCAACCGTACGGACATGTTGACGCTGTCGCTCGGCTTCGAGGCTCCGCTACGGGCGGGTTCCGCGTTCTATCTTCACCCGCTGCTGGAATGGAGCATGGGCATGCCGGTCAATCGGCAGGGCTGGAGCTGCCTGATCGTCAACGGGCCCAACCGGGGCCGGGCGGGGGGCCCCGACAGCTGCCTCAAGGGCTCCGGCCTGGGCGCGTTTCCGATGACGCTGACGCTGGGCCTGCGTGTGCTGCCGCCCGTACGCGGGCTCGGTTTCCTGCTCGCCTTCGAAGGCGGGCTGACGGGTGCGTCCAAATTCGTTCGCGAGCTGTCGCCGAACCGCCCCTACAACCTGATGCTGGCCCTAGCTTACGCGTACGACACGCGCCTGCCGAAACCGATCGTTCGCAGAGTGGAGGTGGCGAAGCCAGTAGAGGCGCCTTCCGTCAAGGGGCGAATCCAAGGCAGTGTGATCGAAAAGGGTGCCGAGATCGGAGTCTCCGGCGCAACAGTGCAATACCAGGACGGAGACTTCAGCCTTCAGCAGACCTTCGAAAACGGCGCCTTCGTCAGCTACGAGCTCGATCCAGGGGAAGTCATCGTGCGCGTCTCGCACCCCGACTACGAGCCGGCCGACTGCGCCGCCGTGATTCCGGGCGAGGGGGGAGAAGTGCAGATGCGTTGCGAGCTTGTGGCGAAGCCCCGCGTTGGCGACGTGCAGGGTCGTGTGGTGGATGCCAAGGGAGGGCCGGTGCTGACCGCCAAGATCGACATCTCGGGCCCAGCGCAACGAACCATCACCTCGGATGTGACCGGGGCCTTCAAGCTCGCTGAACTGCCTCCCGGCGAGTACACGGCTCGCGTGGATGCCGAGGGCTTCATGATCGAGCTCGAGCAGTTCACCGTGGTCGCACGCAAGACCGCCACGCCCGTAATCGCGCTCGTGCCCAAGCCAAAGCGCGCCTTGGTCAAGCTGACACGAAAGCGCATCAACATCCGGCGCAAGATCCACTTCGTGACCGACAGCCACGAAATCCGGGACAAGAGCACGCCGCTGCTGCGGCAGATCGCCGACATCATTTTGAGGCATCCCGAGCTCAAGCGGATCGAAATCCAGGGCCACACGGACAGCGTCGGGTCCGACAGCTACAATGTCGGACTGTCGCAAAACCGAGCCGGCTCGGTGCGCAGCTGGCTAGTCAATGCGGGTGTGAAGCCGGATCGCCTCGAGGCCAAGGGCTACGGTGCTACGCGCCCACTCGCACCCAACATCACGGCGGGCAACCGTGCGCGCAATCGCCGCGTACAGTTCATGATCCGCGAGCGTGTCGAGCCCAAGCCCGAGTGAGCCCTAGCTCGAGTGTAGCCATGGCTATAGCTTGGCTAGCCCGATGCGCCGATCAGCGCGACAAGCTGCGCCACCACTTCACTGAGGCTTCGGGTGTTGTGCTCTTGGGCATCCGCTTCGTGTATCTGCCCGTCCGCCCCGAGCAACGCGAGGCCGCTGGTGCTCCGGGTGACGACGGGGCCCTGTGCCTGCTCTCGGATCGGCATGGTTCCCTGAGACATGCCCACGACTCGAAGGCCGCCGTTCGGGTGCGAGTACAGGAACACGATGCAGCGCTGGCCCGCCGGGAAACGCGCTGCGCCGGGCACGACCAGACCAAGCTCGCCTATGGAACCGCCCAGGACGGTGACCCGGACCTCGCGGCGGTCCGGGCGATCGTCCTTGAGCATGCGCTCTATCCTCAGGCTTACGTAGGTGACAATGCGGCCATTCGAATCCCAGCGGGAAACATGGGCTAGGGGGCGCACGATGGCGATCAGCTCGGCTTGCGTGACCAGCTGTCTGAGGCTCAGCTTGCGGACCACTGCAGCCTGTGCCCCTTCGAGCCAAACGAGCAGCAGGGCCAACCCAAGTGCAGCGCGCGACGGCATCCCGGCAGCATTCGCGCTGCCGCGGGGCACGTCAAGCGAACCCGTTCGCCGCGAGCTCGCGGCGTCTCCTGGACGAGCCCCGGGTGTAGGTGAACGTACGCCGGTCGGGGTGTACAGCTTGCTCGGCACGACGCGTTGACAAGCTCGAGCCTGGACAGGTACTAGTAGCGCTTGCCAGGGATTGTGATCGATTGGCGTCGAGGGCTGGCGGAACGTTCGATGCTTAGGCTCGCGTTACCCAAAGTAGCCGCGCTGCTCATGGCTGGTGTGTTGTCGCTTGTGGCTGGGGGCTGCGACTTGCGAGGCGCGCTTGCGAAGGGGCAAGTCGACGCCGTGCGCGAGGCCGATACAGGCATCATGCAGCACTGGGATCCCGAGCTCGCAGGGCTTTCGCTTCCCTATGGGATCATTCAGCTTGAGAGCGCGGTGGAGCTAGCGCCGGATTACGAGCCGCTCATGCTCACTATCATCGACGCCTACGTGGCCTACGCCACCGGTTGGGTGCGGGAACAAGCGCATGCGGCCGAGATCGCGGGGCAGTTCGATCGGGCGGAGCACCTCAATCGCCGTGCGGGCTTGATGTACGATCGCGCCTTGTTGTTCGCCAAGCGCATGCTGCGGCTGCGCGATCGCGACTTCGATGAAGCGGTTGCCGGCGGTCTCGACGCCTTCAAGAAGTGGCTTGACTACCATTTTTTCGACAAGGGCGAGGACTCCGAGGTGCTGCTCACCGCTGGCACCGCATGGCTCGCTACCATGATCGCGTCGGAGGAGGGCCTGGCCGCCGCCGCCGATCTGCCCTTTGCCCGGGCGGTCGTGGAACGCTCGGTCGAGCTCGATCCGGAGCTTACGGGAGCACGCGGCCTTTCGTTGCTCGGCACGATCGAGTGCAGTGTGCCCAAGCTTGCGGGCGGGCGGCCACAAGTCGGCCTCAAGCTCATGCAGCGTGCCGCCCGCTCGAGCGAGCGCAACAACCACCTCATCCTGGTGAGCATGGCCGAGGACTGCGCCGTCGCGCTGCAGGACCGCAAGCTGTTTCACAAGCTGTTGATGGAGGTGATCGAGGCTGGCGACGTGTCCAAGTATCGGCTGTCCAACAAGATTGCGCGGCGTCGCGCAGGGCGCCTGCTCGCTCAGATGGATGAGTATTTCTACTAGGGTCATTCTTGCGCGGACCCTGAGGGTTCGTGGCAACATGACCTGCCCGCGTCACAGGCTCCAAGCCCCGCTGGCTGTGTTGCTTCTCCTGGCCTCGAGACCATGAATCTTGTCCGTCGTCTGGATCGCGCCTGGGCCTGGGGAGAGGGCGCGCTCACCGTGGCAGTGCTGCTCGCCATGGTGCTCATGGCCGGCTTTCAGGCTGGAGTCCGCAATCTCGCCTACTACGACATCGCATGGGCCAGCGCGCTTCTGACCGACATGGAGTGGGCGGACTCTTTTCTGCGCAAGGCCACGCTCTGGCTCGCGTTTCTGGGGGCTTCGTTGGCGAGCCACGGCGACAAACACATCGGTATCGACATCCTGTCCCGCATCGCGCCGCCAAAGCCTCGATGGATCATGCGGGCCATCGTCAACCTGCTCGGCGGAGTCGTGACCCTAGGGCTGACCTACGCTTTTTTTTCAGCGGTCAAACTGAACCTGACCGAGCGGCCGATGGAATACGAGGTGCTGGGCAACGAGGGCTCGATGCACGTGTGCGATGCCTCGTTCGAGCTGCTCGCACAGCTCGAGTTCGACGCCCCGAGCGCTTTCTGTGCGCTTCGGGCGCTTTACAACGCAGTGGGAGTGCCGGCCGAGACTCCGGGTGCGGCCTTTCAGGTGATCGTGCCCGTGGCATTCTTCGTCATGTCGTTGCGGATGCTCGGCCGTGGCGCAGGCGCTCTGGCGGTGCTCGCGGGCGGACCGGACGCCATCGTGACTGCCGACAAGGAGATCGCCCTGCGCTCTTCTGGAACTTCACTGGCGCCGCCACCTGCCGGCGGCGTGCCTTCGTCGGTCAGCAGCGTTCCTCCGGCGCCTGCCGTGCCCAAAGAGCTCGGCGAGGATGCCGGGCGCGGGCAGCCGCCCAGCGACGGGCCGGCGCCGGACAAGCCGGAGACACGAGCGAAGGCCGACGACCGCAAGGACGAGGAGTGAGAGGCACCTGTTGACCCTGATCGCTGTCGCGCTTGTGGTGTTCGCGCTCCTTGGGGCGCCCCTGTACGCCATTTTTGGGGCCGCGTCCATTGCGCTTTTCATGAGCTTGCCCGAGGGCACGATGGCTTCGGTCGCGATCGATGTCTTCAGCGCCCGATTCGCCGATTCGCCCACGCTGATGACGATTCCGCTCTTCACCTTCTCCGGTTACCTGCTGGCGGAAAGCGGCACGCCGAGGCGGCTGGTGGAGCTTTCGAAGGCTTGGCTGGGCTGGATGCCCGGGGGACTCGCAGCCGTGTGCCTGATGGCTTCGGCCTTTTTTACGACCTTCACGGGCGGCAGCGGCGTGACCATCATCGCGGTCGGAGGTCTGCTCCTGCCGGCGCTCATCAGCGAACGCTACCCGGAGCGCTTCTCGCTGGGCCTGATCACTGCTGGCGGCTCGCTGGGCTTGCTCTTTCCCCCGAGTGTGCCGCTGATTCTCTACGGGCTCATAGCCGGCCTCGTGGTGGACAAGGTGCTCTTGGCCGGCATATTGCCAGGCGTGATCACGGTGCTCGCGCTAGTGATCCACGCCGGGTTCGTAGGCACACGCGCTCACGTGCCGAGCACGCCCTTCAACCTGTCGCGAGCGCTCAAGGCGCTTTGGGTCTCCGGGTGGGAGGTCGCAATTCCCATCTGGCTGATCGGAGGCCTCGCGTTTGGGCTTTTCCGGATCCACGAAGCCTCCGCATTCGCGGCGGTCTACGTTCTGCTCACTCAGGTCCTGCTCTACCGCGACGTGAGCATCCGCGAGGATCTACCTCGAATCGTGCGCGAATCCATGACGCTCGTGGGTGCGATCCTCGCCATTCTGGCGACCGCCATTGGCTTCGTCGGATGGCTCGTGCAGGCTCAGATCCCGACCAAGCTCGTCGAGCTCATGGAGAGCGTGATCACCTCACCGGTGGCCTTCCTGCTCGTGCTCAACGTCTTTCTGCTGTTCGTGGGCATGCTGATGGACATCTTCTCGGCCATCGTCGTGGTCGTGCCCTTGATCCTTCCGCTCGCCTATGCCTATGGGGTCGACCCCTACCACCTGGCGATCATCTTCCTGCTCAACCTCGAGATTGGCTACCTCACGCCGCCGGTCGGCATCAACCTGTTCATATCGAGCATCCGCTTCGAAAAGCCCGTGACCTATTTGTATAGGTCCGTCTTGCCCTTCATTGGCATCCTGGTGGTCGCACTGCTGATCGTGACCTACGTGCCCTGGCTGTCGACCTATCTTCCAAGCCTAATCGACGTGGACGAGGAGCGCAGTCTGGGCCGGCACGGCGGAGCGGTCGAACAGCCCTTGTCCGGCCGCGATGACGAGCTGCCGCGGGCTTCTGACGAGCCCGAAGACGACATCATGGCAGGCCTGTTCGACGACGATGAGGACGCCGGCGTCGAGGATGCCGGAGACGCCAAGGAGGAAGCCGCATCCAGCGACCACAGCAAGTCGTCCGTGCCCGGGGTCAAGACAGATGCGCAAGCCCCGACGCCATCCCAACCTGACACCGATGCGGGCTAGCAGAGGGTACTAGCGTTGAACCGTGGCACGCGATTGGAGGTTGAGCACCGGTTCGCCGGCGAGCTCCTTGATTTGGGCTGCGATCGAGCAGTCCGTCGCGCCGGCCGAGCGCAGGCTCGGCTTGATTCGGGGTGCGGCAGGCGCTCCTTTCGTCACGAAGCGAAAAGGCAGGAGCTCTCCCCGGGGCTGCACGCGTGCGCTCAGCAGCTTGCTCCCCTGGCGCAGATCCCAGAGAAATACGTCCACCGCCGCGTCGGCTCGTTTCCGGCCGTGCTGCAGCACCAGCAGAAACCAGTCGCTTTGAAGCAGCTCCATCACACTCGGAAGGTCGCGCCGGATGCGTCGTGCGAGCTCGTCGTCGATCACCCGCAGGCGCGCCACGCTGTCTGTGGTGCGGGCTTCTTCGATCCATGCCTCGCCGAGAAACGCGCCCTGTTCGAAAAGGCCCCGGGCCGACGCCGGGGCCAACCCCAGGCACGCGGGAATGGCGTCCGCGTTCATCTGCCTCGCGCCCTCGGAAACGCTGCGGCGATTGGCTGCTTGTGATATGTGCAACCGCAAGTACAGCCCCCGGCCGGTATGCAGGGCTGCCACGCCCAGACGCGGGTCGGCGTAGTCGGTGGGTGCCCTTGCGGCAGCGGCGATAATGCGGTCTTCGAGCTTTCTGCGAAACGGCCGATAGCGCCGCGTTACCCGGCTCAGCTCGTGTTCGTGAACCTGAAGTATGGCCGCGCGCAGGGCCTCGGCCTTGCGTTGTTCCTTGTACCAGTACGCGGAAACCAAGGCTACGACCGCTGCCAGGCCGATGCTCATGGACTTCCACGGAATCCGCGGCATGAAGGGCTCGGATCCCAGCTGCTCGTAGCGGGCGGGTGTGAGCCGAGTAACCGTGCCGATGTGACCGGACCTGTCGCCTGTTGAACGAGAGCCGCTTGCCGGCGAGGCCAAGCGCGCCTACTCGCCCTTCTTGTTGACGGCGAAGCTCACGTTGGCGTACCCGGCCTGGGCTGCCGAGAACATGACCTTCTTGACGACGCGAAAATCGATCCCCACGTCCGCCTGCACGATGACTTGACCAGGAAAGGGCTGCTGCGGATGCAAGATCGCCCAGTTACGCTTCAGCATTTCGAGGTCTTGGATGATCGTCTCGATGCGTTCGACCTGCGGTGACTGCGCCAGCGTCTGCGTATCGGCCATGCGCCGCCCGTCCAGCGTGACGACAATCGGGTTGATCGCCAGCACGGGAGAGATTTCCAATGCAGTCGTGTTCAGGGCGCTGGGCATCTTCAGGTTCGGCTGCTGCGCCAACAGCTCGCCCGATGCGCTGAACGATGCCAGCAAGAACACCACCAGCACGATCAAAAAGTCGATGAAGGGCACGAGCGGAATGCTGTGATCCGTTGGCTTGCGACCGCCGCCGGTCACGCGCTTCCTGATGAAGCGCAGCGGAATGTTGTGCAGCAGGACTTTGTCAGGTTTTCCAACGGCCACGGCTATACCTGTTCCTAGCTATACCTGTTCCTAGAGGGTGGATCCGTCCGAAAGCGACATGTCCGGAAAGCCTTCGCCGACGACCGTGTCCATCGCTGTCACCACGTCCAGGTATTGGACGCCGTCCTCTGGCGCGACGATCAGATCCCTTCGGTTCGGTTCGAGCTTCTTGCGTTCCTGAAGCTTGGTGTGCAGCTCTGCCAGGTCGTAGGCATCGCCGATCTTGGGGATTTCGATGCGGTCACCGGCACTCGAGGCCAGCACATAACCCGTCTGCTGAACCTGCAGAATCAGCCTGATCTTCTCCTCGGGCGGCGGCTCGTTGGGGGCGGTCGTACCCGGCTGCTGCTGATTGACGTTGAGTCGCGCAAGCTGATTCCATACCGCGGTGACGAGCAAGAACATGATGCAGCACAGCAGTAGATCGATGAACGGGATCAACGGGATCTCCGAGTCGACCGACTTCTTGCCACCGTGTCCGCCCCCGCCAACGCTTATGCCGCCCATGCTGTGTACCGTTCCTGGGACCGTCCGGCGCAACGGGCGACCGACCTGGGTCTCCCGCCGCGACGGCGCCCCGTTGTGTTACGCTGCGGCTTCGACGCCTTCCAGGTTGATGCGCGAGCGGTTATTCACAACCAAGTTGACGACCTGGACCGTCGCCGAGTTGATGTCGTCGAGCAACGTTTGTGTCTTACCGTTCAGGACCGCAAAGCCGAGCAAGGCGATGATCGCGGCGAACAAGCCAAAGGCCGTGCAGTTCATGGCTTCGGAGATCCCCTTCGCCAACATCGTGGCCTTGGACGCGGCGTCCGCGTTGGCCACGGCGCCAAAGGCGACGATCAGACCCCACACGGTCCCGAGCAAGCCCGAGAGCATGGCCAGATTCGCCAGAAGAGCCAGATAGGGTGTGCGGTGCTCGATCAGTGGCAGTTCTTTGAGCGCCTGTTCGTCCATGGCTGCCTGGACCTCGGTATCTGGGCGATTGACCTTCATCAGGCCGGACTTGACGATGCGCGCCAGTGGTGCGTTCGCCGCGGAGCACAGCTTGATTGCCCGGCCCACGTCACCCGCGAGGATGCACTTTTGCATGGTTGCGAGAAAAACGTCCCGGTTGATCGAGCACTTGTAAAGGTAGATGGCGCGCTCGACGATCACGCCGATAGCGATGATCTGCCAGAGCAGGATGGGGTACATCCCCGGTCCGCCCTCCTCGAATTGGTGCGCAAGAGCTGCCATGTCGTCTATCCTCCTAGAGCCGTCCGATGGGTTGCCGGGCTGGTAGGGCCAGGGATTCTGGGCCCAGAACCTCGCCGGCACTCAAGTGCTGCATCGCAGGTAGGGTAATCGAGTCGACCTACTCCACTCATCAGCCCGTCGTGGTCATTAGCCTGTCGTTCGCTCGGGGGGCTGTCGTTCGCTCGGGGGGCTGTCGTTCGCTCGGGGGCCGTCGTTCGCTGAAGCCGGCCTTGGTTTGCTTGGTAGGTTCGAGGCCAACGACGCCCCGTACTGGAAGCTTCCTGCGTTCCGTCCCCGCGCGCAGCCTCTTGTGTCGTAGTTGCCTTGTATCGTAGTCGCCGCGGGAGAAGCCATGATAACGAATGGCAATGACAAGTCAATGGTCATTTGCGCACATATCCCACGGCGCGGATGGTCAGGTGGTCCGCTCCCATCGAGCCCCGCCTCGGCCGCACAGGCGGCAGGCGTAGTGGGTCAACGTGCGCGAAAACCCTACTGGTATTCGGCAGATGCGGCCTTTGCCGGGATTGCCCGATTTGTTGACACGGGCTTCGGCACTAGGTTAGCTTGAAATCGTGTCATTCCTTGCCGATCGTCCGGGCGCGGTTGCGGTGGTTCGACCGCAGGCCGCGGCGTGAGACGCGCGCTGTGCCAATGAGCCTGCCGGCCGTTGTACGATGGGTGAGCCCTGCATGATGTCACCTCGATGCGGTCCTTGTAGTGGCAGGCAGAACCGTTGTGCAGGTTGCGTAACGCTGGAGCGTGAGCGCACCAGCCGCTATCCGGGGTGCGGGCGCTTCGCATGCGATCCCGGCCCGAGGCCACGGACCGCGCCGCCATCCGGCCGGATGAGCGCTTGGACCGGCGGCACGGGAACGTCGTTCCCGGCGCCGGCGGGGGAATCGTGCTGGGATGCCGTGCTCACGGCCGGAAGTCCGATCCGGGTTCTCGTCTGGGTAGGCCGCGGGCACGGCGCGCAGCGCGGCATCGACAAGAAGGTGTCCGAGCGAGCGCGGTGGGGGCCGGGTTTCGGAGCCGACCCTCACCCCCTCCTGGGGATCGAACTTCCGGCAGAGGGTACTAGTGCCTCGCCACAGGAATCCTGGTTGGTTGGCCCCAGCCCTGGCGCCCGCTGGCGGCGTTGGGACCTCCTCGAATATGCGCTGCACCGCATCGAAATGAACCGCAGTCTT
>JAKSBK010000366.1 GCA_022361155.1 Pseudomonadota bacterium | reverse complement strand
TGCCAACCACTCCCAATCCCACTTCAGGATTCCTGGTGTTCGTGGCCAACGAGGACGTCATCAGGCTCACAATGACAGTGGAAGAAGGCATCAAATTCATCATTTCAGTGGGAATCGTAACACCGGAATACAACCAGGATAAAATCCTTGAGCTCAAAAGAGATTATCAGGCATAGCTTCTTATATTAACTTTTTGCCAATACCTCCCAACAAGTTCCTCCCACAAGTATTAATCAGATTTACATTTCCCAATCTTTTTGACAGGTCATAGCTCTCAAAGTATTTGTCTGCTTAAAACTTTGCCCTTACACTGAGAGGACAAACCCGATCACTCATCATTCAAGGCGGACTCATGCTTCGGATTTTTAAAGTTTTTGCACTCCTGATTCCTTTTACTATTACAAGTCTGGCACTTGCGAGCCCCACAAAGAAAATTGACCCACTTGCTACTCCCAAAAGTCTGATAGCGTTGGAAGACGCTTTAGCCGGACCCGATCTGGTGGGATTGGTTTATCTCGATATGGACTACCTTCTACGTCTCGAGAGATCCTTTATGGGTAAAAAAGATCCCCTTGCCCTGCCTACGTCTACCGGCAACAAGGGCAAAACGAATACTTCATTTCTAAATTTCCTGGGGGATTCCGGTATTAATGTCAGCGAATCAGTGGATTATATTATCGGCGGATTCTTTGCCCGTGAAAAAAACAAGGGAGGTCAGGTACAGATTGCATTGGGAAATTTTCCTGTAGATGTTTTGACTCAATATTGGGAAAAAAATAAAGATGTAAAACAAATTGAGGTTGACGGACGTACGGCCTGGCTGTGGTCCCCTGTCGATGCTGATACCTGCAAACCCTCACAACCAGAAGTCCTGATCGCAGAGAAAAATCGCCTGATTACAGGCGATCCTGAAACGGTGTCTTGGTTCTTAAAACGAATGGATCAGAAAGCCCAGCAAGACCTTTCCTACTGGCGTAATTATCGCAAGGATAAATTGTTCAGCTTCGCAGTTTTCTTACCCAAAAATCTTAAAGACATCCCGGAGAACGGGTTCATCCGAATGATGGCTCAATCCATGCAGGAAAAAATG
>JAKSBK010000365.1 GCA_022361155.1 Pseudomonadota bacterium | reverse complement strand
GCCCGCTGCCCGAGCCGCCCAAGGTGACGCGCCTGCGGAAGAAGCGCACCGCCCGGAAGAAGCCGCCCAAGCTGCCGCCGGTGGTGGAGGCCCTCCGCCGGGCCCGGGACTACCAGCGACGCATCGCCACCGGCGAGGCCAGGGACCGGGCCGACCTCGCCCGCCAGCTCGGGTTCAGCCGAGCCCGGGCGACGCAGGTGCTCTACCTGATGGAGCTCGCCCCAGAGATCCCCGAGCAGCGCTTCTTCGGCTTCGAGGAGCTCACCGTCCTCGGACACGCGGTTCAGATGGCGACGACCGAGAGGGCGTTGCTCGACGCGCTCGATCGCCCCCGCTACGCCGGTGGGATCGGCGAGGTCTCTCGGATCGCCGCCCGGGCTGCCCGCAAGGTCTCGTGGGAGAGGCTCACCGATCTCTCGCGCAAGTGGGGCTCGTCGGCCCTGGTGCAGCGGCTGGGCTACTTCATGGATCTCCACCAGGTCGACGTACCCGACGATGTACGGGCATCCCTCCTCGAGCTCGTTCGGCCTCACAGCAAGATCCAGCTCGGCTCGCGCCGCAAGTGGGGCACAAGCGGCAAGCTTGTGCGACCGTGGAACGTGGTGGAGAACGTTCCCCGCGACGTGCTCATCTCGAAGGAAGAGAAGCCGCGCCGCAGGGTGGTCTTCGTCAAAAAGGAACAGAGCAAGTGATCGAGGACAAGTTCGTCGACCTCCACGCACCTCGGGTATGATTCACCGTCCGGCATGCTGTTGCGAAGGCTCCGCCGCAGGACGGACCAGGCAGGGCTCCAATCGGGGGGCGGAGCCCTACCCGACCCCTGACTCCGCGAGCATCTGCATGAGTTGCTCGGGATCGGTGACGGGAGCGCTGCAGCTGCGCTGTCTGCAGACGTAGGCCGTGGCGCGGCCGTCGCGGGCCTCGAGCGTTGCGGCGAAGTCGGGCAGCCAAGGGAGGGCAGTGCGGGGCGCGTCGCTGGGACGGAACAACAAGGCTCGATGGGGCAGGTAGCTGCCGCGCACCGCCCGTGCAAGGTCTTGCAGGGCCGGGTCGGAGCGCTTGCCCACCAGCACGATCTGGGTTGCACCCGCAAAGTAGCTGTCCATGACGCAGAGCAGGTTGCCGTAGCCCATGGGGTTGTCGGCCGCCCGCGGCCCCAACGCACGCAAGACCAGCTCGACCCGTTGCAGCAGCTGCTCTTGGCCCCCGAGAGCGTGCAAGCGCAGCATCGCGCGACACATCGAGGAAGTTGCCGAAGGCACCGCGCCGTCGAACACGTCCTGGCAGCGCACGATCAAAGCTTCCCCGCCGGCAGGCGTGTACCAAAAGACCGAGTGCTCCCAATCCCAGAAGCGGTCCAGCGCCGCCTGAACGAGCTCGTCGGCGAACTCGAGGGCGGACTCTTCGAAGCTGTTCTCGTACACGTCGATGGCTGCGTTGGCCAAGTTCGCGTAGTCATCGAGGAACGCAGCGGTAGCGCTCGCGCCGCCCATGTAGATGCGCGAGAGGCTTGCTTGCTGCATCAACGACCCCCTGCAGAAGCTCAGCGCGCGTGCTGCCGTTTCGACCAGGCCAGGCTCGCCGAGGGCACCGCCGGCCTCGGCCACCGCCCCGATCATCAGGCCATTCCAGGAAGCCAGGATCTTCTCGTCACGAAAGGGACGGGGTCGCCGCTCGCGCGCCTGCCAGAGCTTGTGTCGCGCGCTCGAGAGCAGGGTTTGCACCTGGGGCTCGGATCGATCGAGCTGTTTCGCAACCGCCGCCAGCGGCCTGTTTTCGTGGAGCACGCTCTGGCCTTCCTCGAAGTTGCCCTCCTCGCTCACGCCGTACAACAGCGCAGCGGCACGGGCCTCGTCGGGCTGCAGCTCGCGCTCGAGCTGCTTCGGGTTCCATACGAAAAAGACTCCCTCCCTACCCTCGCTGTCCGCATCCTGTGTGGCAAAGAACGCGCCTTCGGGCGACAGCATCTCGCGCTGCACGTAGGCGAGGGTTTCGCGCACGGTATCGGCGTAGCGTTCCTCGCCGGTAGCCCGAAACGCGTCCAGGTAGATGCGTGTCAAAAGGGCGTTGTCGTACAGCATCTTCTCGAAGTGCGGCACGAGCCAGCGCGCATCGGTCGAATAGCGATGAAACCCTCCACCAAGCTGATCGTAGATCCCGCCGGCGCGCATCCGGTCGAGACTGCGGCGGACATGTTCGAGACAGGCGCTCCCAAATCCCCTGCGATGACCGCGCAAGAGCAGCTCGAGGTTCATGCTGTTGGGAAACTTGGGAGCATCCCCGAAGCCGCCGTGCTGCTCATCGGCTTGCCGGCGCAAGCTGCTCACGGCCGTGCGCAGCGAGCTTTCCGCGGGCTCTGCCCGCAACGTGCCGGGAGCGGCTATCTCGGCGATACGTCGGGTTACCTCCGCGGCAGAGCGCTCGAGCTCGCTGCGCTGCTCGCGAAATCCACGCGCGACACTCGAAAGCACCGTCGGAAAACCGGGCATGCCGTAGCGATCCTGTGGAGGGAAATAGGTCCCGCCGAAGAACGGCTTGCGCTCGGGTGTCAGGAAGACCGTGAGCGGCCAGCCACCGCTGCGACCCAGCAGCTGCACCACCAGCTGATAGACCTGGTCCACATCTGGACGCTCCTCGCGGTCGACCTTGATGTTGATGAACAACTCGTTCATCTGCGCCGCGATGTCCTTGTCCTCGAAGCACTCGTGGGCCATGACGTGACACCAGTGGCAGGCGCTGTAGCCGACCGATAGCAAGATCGGCTTGTCGTGCGCCACCGAGCGCTCGAAGGCTTCCCTGCTCCACGGGTACCAGTCGACGGGGTTTGCGGCGTGCTGCAACAGATAGGGCGACTTCTCGGCCGCCAGGCGGTTGGTTTGCGTTGGTCGCGGGGTTTCGCTCATCTTGCAGCTCATAGGGTCTTTGGCCCGCGACCGCTAGCCCGCCAAGGGCCCGCGGAAGAATCGCTCGTACGTTTCGGTGAGGGCTGGGCGCCGCTGGCGAGGCGTGACGACGAGGAGCATTGAGGATACTTCGAGGAGGAACAACATAGCCAGCGGTGTAACTTCTCAAAAAGTGGTGGCGATGGAATTGGGGCAGGGGCTGAAAAAGGG
>JAKSBK010000364.1 GCA_022361155.1 Pseudomonadota bacterium | reverse complement strand
GTGAATGACCACCGCCTAAAAGGCGGCGGCCTCGAAGGGCCGTGATGGCGGGTCAAGAAACGGCGCGCCCACGGAGTCGACTTCAGTCGACGGGCGCGCCCCGAACCCACCGCCTTCAGGCGGTGGTGCCGGCGCTCAGTTCTTGGAGCGCACGTCGCGGTAGGGACGGGCCTTAGCTCTGAGGGTTCGGCCCGCCCCGGCCCGCCCCCCGCACAGATCCCAGCGAGCGGCACTACACGGCGCCGCCGAGTGACTTGCGCAGACCTGCGACAGTTGCGCCGCCGGCCGGCGCTCCACGCTGGTGAACGAGTCGAGCCATTGGCCGGAGACACGCAGCGGGCTGTTGACTGCGGCGGCGGTCCTATCGATAGTGCGCGCGATGGCGCGGCTGCACCTGATTATTGGGCCCGTGGGGGCAGGGAAATCCACCTACGCCCGCAAGCTGTGTCGGGAGCAGAACGCGGCGCGTTTGGTGCTGGATGAGTGGATGGCCACGCTCTACGGCGACGATCCGCGACCGAACCACGGCCGGCTGCAATGGTACATGGAACGCGCGGAGCGCTGCCTGGAGCAGATCTGGTGCGTGGCCCAGGATCTGATGGATATCGGCACTCCCGTCGTGCTCGAAGTTGGACTCATCCAACGGGCACGGCGGCAGGATTTCTACGCGCGCGTCGATAACAAGGCGTACGATCTGAGCGTGTATGTGCTCGACGCAGACCGCGACGTGAGGCGAGCGCGGGTGGAACGACGCAACCGCGACAAGGGGGAGACCTTCTCGATGGAGGTGCCTCCGGATATGTTCGAGCTCGCGAGCGACCTGTGGGAACCGCCGGCCGATGATGAATGCGCGGAACGCGAGGTGCACTTCATCCGCCAGACCCACTCAGAGTGAACACGTACCCGGGAGTGTCAGGCTAACGCTCCACGTCGTAGGACAGCCTCGAAGGGGCCACCCTGCGCCGTGGGCTTGTAATCGATCCGTAGCGTTCCGGCTCGGACCCATTCTCGAGCGCGCGCACGCGCACGAGGACGATTGACGAGTACGAGTACGATCACGGGCCGGATCCACGACCCCCACACCCGCAAGTGATGGAAAAACGCTTAGGGCCCTCGGAAGAATAACTCGTGTGTTTCGGTGAGGACTGGGCACCGCTGGCGAGGCGTGACGACGAGGAGTATTGAGGATACTTCGAGGAGGAGCAACATAGCCAGCGGTGGTCAGAACCGGCGAAATGGATGAGTTGTTCTTCCGAGGGCCCTTAGCTACTTGTGACCACGCGTCAGACGCTACGCGCCCACGGTTACACCCACTCGCGCGCTTCTGCTATGTCGCCCTGCCATGGCCGAACGCTACGACGTGGTGGTGGTCGGATCCGGGCCGAATGGGCTGGCCGCCGCCGTTACGCTGGCACAGGCGGGGCTGTCGGTGCACGTGATCGAGGGGGCAGCGACCGTAGGCGGGGGGATGCGCACCGCCGAGCTGACCTTGCCGGGCTTTGCCCACGACCTGTGTGCCGCCGTGCACCCGATGGCAGCACTGTCACCCCTGTTTCGCCGGCTCGAACTCGAAAAACACGACCTCAGGTGGCTTTACCCGGAGTACTCGGTCGCGCATCCCCTACCCGACCAGCCCGCGGTGTTGCTGGCGCGCGATTTGGACCATACCGCGGCCGGCCTGTCTCGAGACGCGCGCGCCTGGCGGCGGCTGTTTTCGCCCCTGGTCGACCGGGTACACGCACTGATGGCCGACACCCTGGGCCCGATCGGCATCCCCAAGGCACCACGGCCATTTTTGTGGTTCGGTCTGCATGGCTTGTGGCCGGCAAGCTGGTTCGCGCGTGCCTATTTCCGCGAGGAGCGCGCCCGAGCCTTGTTTGCGGGCTGCGCCGCGCATGCGATCGCGCCGTTCGAGAAGTTTTTCACCTCGGCCATGGGGCTCGTGTTTGCGCTCTCGGGCCACGCGGTCGACTGGCCTGTGGCCAAGGGCGGCTCGCAAAGCATCGCCCAGGCGCTGGTTCGCTGCCTACAATCCGCCGGCGGGAGTATCCAAACCTCGACACCGGTCCGCGAACTACGCGAGTTGCCAGGCGCGCGGGCGTACGTACTCGACCTCGCACCCAAGCACGTGGCGCGGATCGCGCACGATCAACTGCCCGCGGGGTATCGCAAGCGCTTGTTGCGCTACCGCTACGGTCCGGGCGTCTTCAAGCTTGACTGGGCACTCAACGCGCGCATCCCATGGCGGGACGCGGAGTGCGCTCGTGCGTCGACCGTGCATGTCGGTGGACAGCTCGCGGAGATCGCGCGCGCGGAGCGGCAGATCTGGTACGGACAAGTGCCCGAGCGACCCTTTGTCTTGGTCGCACAACAGAGCCATTTCGACACGACGCGCGCACCCGCTGGCAAACACACCGGCTATGCGTACGCCCATGTGCCTCACGCCTGTTCGGTGGACATGACCGACGCGATAGAGACCCAAATCGAACGCTACGCCCCCGGCTTTCGGGACACGATCGAAGCGCGAACGGTTCACGCCCCAGCAGCCTTGGAGCGGCACAACCCGAACCTCGTGGGCGGCGTGGTCACAGGCGGCGCGAACGACCTCAGGCAGCTGTTCACCCGGCCGGTGGTGCGCCTTCGCCCGTACACCACGCCCAACCCACGCATCTTCCTTTGTTCCGCTTCCACGCCCCCCGGCGGCGGGGTCCACGGCATGAATGGATACCACGCCGCCCGGGCGGTCCTGCGCCACTTGCGAGCTAGGCGCGCCTAGCCCGCATCGGTCACCAGCCTCCGGCCCGAACGGCCGATCCGCCCGCGCAAACGGCCGCGTCCTCGTCTCAGCATCCTCAACAGAGTGCCAACTATGCCTCCGGTGCTTCGACTGCGGATCGGCCGCTATCACGGACACCTCGACCGATCGGGCTCGAAGTTAGTGACCGATGCGGGCTAATACCGGTCGGCGTCCCCCTCGGGCGAGATGCCGAACACGTCGGTCTGCAGACCGTTGATGTGGGCGCCATTGCCAAAGAAACCAGGCATCATGTTCAAGAAATCACAGGGGAATGGCAGGCTCGGCGCGGTGGCGCTCTGTAGCGCCTCACGCGCTTGTGCGGGCAGCTCGAGATCCAAGCAGGCCAGATTGTCATCGAGCTGTTCGAGTCGCCTGGCGCCGATGATCGTCGATGTGACCCCTGGCTGGCTCTGCACCCACTTCAGGGCCACGCGCGCGGGCGTACTGTCGAGCTGCTTGGCGACATCGACCAACACGTCCAGGATGTCAAAGGCCCGGTCCGTCAGGTAGGCGTTGGTGAAGTCACCACGCTCGGAGCCCGGCCCGCCGCGCTTGAACTTGCCGGTCAGCACACCCCCGGCAAGGGGCGACCACGGTGTGACACCGAGCCCCAGCTCCGCGGCCATCGGCATCAGCTCCCCCTCGACCGTGCGCTGCAGGAGCGAATACTCGATCTGCAGCCCGACAAACTGCGTCCAGCCCCGTAGCTCGGCCAAGACCTGTGCCTGGGCGACCTTCCAGGCCGGGGTGTCGGATACACCTACGTACCGCACCTTGCCCGAGGCAACCAAGTCATCGAGCGCCCGCATGGTCTCCTCGATGGGAGTGAAACGGTCCCAGCAGTGCATCCAGTACAGGTCGATGTAGTCGGTCTGCAAGCGGCGCAGGCTGGCCTCGCACTGCTGCACGATCGCCTTGCGATTCGCGCCGCCGCCGTTGGGATCATGGCGAAAAAGGTTGCCGCTGAACTTGGTCGCGATCACCGTCCGGTCACGCCGTGCGGTTCGACCCAGATGGTCGCCGATGATCTTTTCCGAGTGCCCCTTGGTGTACATGTTGGCGGTATCGATGAAGTTGCCGCCACGGTCCAAGTAGCGGTCGAGGATCCTCTGCGAGTCCTCCACGCTGCTGCCCCAGCCCCAATCCTGGCCAAAGGTCATGGTACCGAGACACAGCGGGCTCACGCGCAAGCCGGACCGGCCGAGAGTTACGAAGTGATCGAGAGGCATGAATAATCTCCTGGAGAGCGGGGCATTAGTAGGTCCTGACCCGGCTAGACTATGCCTGTCGTTTCAGGCCGTCTAGCCTGCGCTGCAAGAGTCGTTTGATGGCGGGTGTGGGCGCGAGCTGGAGCGCCGCTTCCCGGTGCTGCTCGGCGAGCTCGCGCTGGCCAGAGCGCCGATGCAGGTCCGCCAGCACGGCGGCCCAAAGGTAGGAACCTGCCAGCCAGGCGGGAGGTTCGAACCCCTCGAGCAGCCGAAGGCCCGCACGCGGCCCTTGCCATTCGGCCAGCGCGACCGCTCGGTTGAGTCGGTGCAAGGCCGAAGGCGCGAGCTGCTCCAACAGTGTGTAGCACTCGACCACACGCTCCCACCGGGTCTCTTGGAAGGACGGTGCAAGTGCGTGTTCGGCCGCGATTCCAGCCTCGGCATGATAGCGAGAGAAGACTTGGCCCTGGGCGGAACGAGCTAGCCACGATAGTCCGGTCTGAAGCGCTTGCGGATCCCATCGCCGCCGGTCCTGCTCTTCCAACAGCAAAAGCCCACCCGTGCCGTCCTGGCGTGCCGTCATGCGCGGCAGGTGCAGGTGCATCAGCGCCATCAGCGCGTACGTCTCGGGCGTCTTGCCTACGGCATGCTGCGTCAGCGTGGAGGTCAGCCGCAGCGCCTCGTCACACAGCTCCCGGCGGATGCAGAGCTCGGCGTGCGCTGATAGATAGCCCTCCGTGAACAGCAGGTAGAGTACTTGGTGCACTCTGGGCAGTCGTCCGCCGTATTGGTCGGCGCCCAACTCGGCCAGCTGGGGCGGGGACTCCCGCAGGCGCTTGCGCGCGCGCGCCAAGCGCTTGTAGACGTGGGCCTCACTGCTGAACAAGCGCAGCGCGATCTCCTGCACGCTGAAGCCGCACAGGGTCTTGAGGGCGAGGACCAGCTGGGACTCTTCTGGGATCGCGTCGTCGCAGCAGACGAACAGCATGCGCAGCAGATCGTCCTCTACTTCGCCCGCCAGCACACCTTCCGGCACACCCGAGGCTTCGCTGGCAGGGTCTCGCGCAATCCCTCGCTCGAGGATGCGCCGGCGCCCCGCACGTTGCCTCAGCTCACCCACAAGGTTGTTGTGGGCCACGCGAAAAAGCCAAGCGGAGGGGTTGTCTGGCAGCCCCCCCTGCGTCCACGACTCCAGAGCCGCCATCAACGCGGACTGGGCAGCATCCTCCACGGTTTCGACGTATTGCACGCCCACGCGGCAACAAAGCACGGCCACGAGCTTTCCGTATTCGTGCCGGAAGAAGTGCTCGACGAGTCCGGCGTGCCGGAAGTTCGATCCGGGTTGAGCGCCCGGCGCGGTCAAGAAATCTGGATTTCGCGGACTTCAAGACTCGAGCCGGGACGCACCACGCCTGGGCACTGCCGCGCCACCTCGGCCGCCTCCTGCAGACTCTCGGCACACAGAATCATGTACCCCCCAACCACCTCCTTGGCCTCTACGAACGGCCCGTCCGTCGCGCCTTGCGCGGTCAGAACCTTGCCTGCGGCCAGGCGCCCGCCCAGATTGACAATGTTGTCCTTGAACTGCTCCCGCCAGGCGTTGAACTTGGCGTACATCTGCTCCATCTGGGCCGGAGACGGCTTGTCGGCCTTTTGGCCGGGCTCTTCGCACTCCCCGGTTTGGCTGCGTTGGATGCATAGGTAGTTCTGCTTGGGCATGCTCTCTCCTTCGACAGTCGGTGACGCTACCGACGCACAACGACGCGGGAGCGGACGCGTCTTGGACACCCTAGGACGATTTTCTTGGCTCGTCACCCGAGCGTGCGCCGCAGCGCTGGATAGCGGACGGCAAGGGTAAGGCCTCGCGCAGCTGCAAAGATGGTGAATGCCAGCCAGAGCCCTGGATTGCCGCCCACCTCCCGCAACCCAAACCAGGCCACGAGGTAGATGGCCACCGACCAGGCCGCACCGTTTCGCATATCGCGCGTGCGGGTCGCGCCGATGAAGATCCCATCGAGCTGAAACGCTGCCGCCGCGACCAGGACGTAGCCCGCCGCGTAGGGCAAGACGCGCGAAGCCGATTCGCGGACATCGAGCAGCGGTGTTAGCGCTTGCACAAACGGTTCCCCAAAGCCAACGATGGCCAGCGTCAGCACCGCTGCCGTTGCCAAGGCCGGCTCGGTCGAAAGCCGTACCGCGCGATCGAATGCGTGCTTGTCGCGCGCGCCCACGGCCCGACCCACCAGAGTCTCGGCGACATTGGCAAAGCCATCAAGGAAGAAGGCACTCAGAGTGACGAACTGAAGCAGGATCTGATTGCCTGCGAGTACCTCGTTTCCAAGTTGCGCACTCCGATCGACGAACCAAGCGAAACCGAAGATGAGCAGCAGTGTGCGCAGCATGAGGTCGGTGTTGGCGCTCAGGGTTTGAAGTAGCTTGGCGCGGTCTCTGATCAAGTCCCAGGCCCAGAACGGTTCCTTCGCGCCAAGATCGCCCGCTTGGCGTTCGTCGTCCGGGCGGCGAGCCGCGCGCCGGTTCCAGAGTAGAGCCAAGACCCAACTCAGAGCCAACGCGAGCGTGGTCCATTCGGCAAATGCGGTACCGAGCGCGACGCCTCGGACACCCATGCCGAGGACGCCGGCTAGCAAGACGTCAAGCACCACGTTCATGGCGTTCAGACACAGCTGAATGCGTAGCAGCATCCGGCTCTGGCCAAGCCCAATCAGCGTGCCCAGGAGGGCGAAAGTGGCCAGCGACGCCGGGGCGGCCCAGATGCGAAGCAGGAAATAGTCCCGTGCCAGCGCCTCGACCTCGGGACTGGCGCCGCTGAGCCAAAACGCGACACGTTCGAGCGGGGACTGGGCCAACACCAACAGCGAGCCCGCGCATGCGGCTACCGCCAGCGCCCGCCCCAAGGCGGCGCGCACCTCCAACTCTTGGTCGGCGCCAGCCGCCTGCGCCACGAAGCCCGTCGTGCCCATGCGAAGAAAGCCGAAACTCCAGTAGATGAAGTTGAAGACGATGGCGGCAAGACCGATGGCGCCGAGGTCTGCTGTCGTCCCCACGTGGCCGATCACAGCCGTGTCCACCAGGCCCAGCACCGGACTGGACGCATTCGCGACAATGATCGGCCACACCATCCGCAGAACTTGCGTGCGGCCTAGCCCTAAGGCGTCGGGGCAAAACAACCTCACCATTTCGACTCCGATCCATCCCGCGCGGCGATGTTGCGCCGCCTTCAAATACAGGGAGTATTCGCGCGTCGGCGCGCCTTGCCGGCCGGGCGCCTCGAAGCCGAGCTGGCGAGGCAGCAGGTCTATTCTCGTCGGCCATCGGAACCGAGTACCGAACGCACGATCTGAACGAGCTCTGCCGGCTCCCGAGCGACGGCATCGGCCATCTCGTCAAGTGCCTGTGCATACCCCCAGCTGCACCAGACACGGAACGCGCCGTACGCTTGACCCATGCGGAGATCCGCCGCCGTATCCCCGATCATGAAGCAGGTGGTGGGCCGAAGGCGTCGAAAGCCAGCCTCCCGGGCTGCGGTCTCAAGCATGACGGGATGCGGCTTGGCGTGCTCGCAGGTGTCGCCGCCCACCACGGCGGAGAAATGAGCGCCTACTCTCAGGGCCTGCAACAGTCGGCGCGAGATGGCCTCGGGCTTGTTGGTCACGCACGCCAGTTTCCCGAGCATCGCCAACTCGGACAGCGCGTTTGCGATGCCGGGATAGAGTCGGGTCGTGTCGGCGATGTGCGCAAGGTAGTCGGCCTCGTACGCCGCCTGGGCGCGCGCATAGGCCTCGCTGCCAGGCTGTCGTTCGAGGTAGTCGCCGAAACAGGCTCGATACAACCGATCCATGCCGGCGTTGACCCAGGGTCGAAGCTCCTCATCCGGCCGGGGTGGCAGCTCGAGTTGCTCGCGCACGCGCCTGGCCGCGGCCACCATGTCCTGTCGGCTGTCCTCCAGCGTACCGTCCAAGTCAAGCGCGATCAGCGTCACTGGGCTCCATTCCAAACGGGCGCGCCCCATCCCTAGCAAGATCCTCCACGCTGCCCCTGCCGTCTCCGTGTTCGGTCACATGCCGTTCCCCGCTCAGCGAGCCCTTGTAGGCGGAGAAGGGGCGGCTGTTATGGGTGATCACCTCGTGAGCAACCCCACCCGGAATGAGTAGGATATCGCCCGCTTCGATGGTCACCGGGTAGTCATCGAAGTGAAACGTGATGACACCGTCTACGGCGCCACGGATCTCGGGTTCATCGTGTGCGTGCCGGCTTCGTTCAAACCAAGGGGGCACCGTCTGCAGATCGTAGACCTTGTATCCAAGGCCCTTCATCGCTTCCGCCACACTATCCTCGGTGGGGGCTTGTTTGTGCGGCCATTTGATGAGCCGCACACCATTCGGATAGGTCGCCGTGCTCGGTTGATGCATGGACGTCTCTCCTGGGACTTGAGTCCGCGGCGCGGATCCGCGCCGGGACGCCATGCTCGCACAAACCAGCCTTCTGTCCAGCCTGGTGGCGGGCCGCCCTAAGGCAAGCCCGCATCGGCCACCAGCCTCCGGCTCGCTCCATCGATCCGGAATCGCATACCCGATCCACCCGTGATAGCACCAGGCTAGCACCCGTGATAGCACCAGGCTAGGACAGCCATTTTATTCTGGCGGCTGACGGCGACCGACGGGCCCGCGTGTGCGCAGCCCGGGCCGCTACGCCTCGGTCAGGCCGGCCCCGGAGCGCATGCACGCCTGCGCCGGATCGCAGTGGCTTGAACTCAGGCTACCCAGCTAGCGAACTAGCCGCTGGTGACGTCGCTTCGCTCAGGCGGCGTTGCGCGCGTAGAGATGGCTGGCCGCCCGGATGCCTTTGACGTGCTGCTGGCCCCGGCGGGCGCCTTCCAGGCGGATACGTTCTACCTGCCCCACCATGCCGAAGAACGTGCGCGCGTACTGCTGCACCGAGCCCACGAACGTCTCGGCGTTCAGCCCTGCTCGCTCGACCAGCGGGGCTAGCTTCTCGGGCAGCGCACCGCGCTGGTCCGTGCGGATCGCTTGACCCGTGTGGCGCACCAGCTGCTCGTAGTCCTCGAACAGCATCGGGACAGGTTCGCGATCCCGGCCATCCCGGGGGCCAGCTACCTCGGGCGCCACCGGAGACTGAAACGGCAGCAGCTCCGCTAGCTTCGTGCGTCGGCGGCGAGCCTTGCGCTTGGGGACCTTCGTCCTGGGCTTGGGCTTGCTCGCGTCCGCTTCCGTGCTTCCCTTGGCCTCGCGCTGTGCTGCCTGACGCAGCCGCTCCTGGATCGAGGTGAAGTCCGAGCCCTCCAGGCTCTTGGCGATGCCCGCGCGCACCGGGTTCAGGTCCACGTACGTCATGCAGGTCAAGAGCGCCCCTTCGTCCAGCAGGGCCTGGCTGCGGAAACGCCCTTCCCAGAACCGACCCTTGCAGTCGTCTTCCTTGTTGGCCTGCCGAGCAATGGACTCGTTCAGGCAGCGCATG
>JAKSBK010000363.1 GCA_022361155.1 Pseudomonadota bacterium | reverse complement strand
TCGAGCTCCACTGCGCGGTTGCTGAGCCGGTGAATCTCCTTTGTCAGCCGTTCATGGACGGCGTGGAGCGCCTTTCGCGACTCTTGCTCACGGCGGGTTGCGACTTCCTGAAGATGCTCGGGGACGAGCTTCTGCGTAGCGTAGGAGAGTGCCCGGTGCTCGATGTCCCCTTTCAGCCACGGCTGGCGGCGCACGCCGTCCGCGAGCGCTCGGGCTTCTTCGGGTAGACGATCGTAGTCGAGATGCGCGGCATAGCCTGCGTGCCGAATCTCGCCGCCGGAGCACAGTTCGACCATGTGGATGCGCTGGGAAGCAAGCCGGCTTGGATCCGGGCCCTCGCGCACGCCATGCTCGACCAGGCAGAGCACGCGCGGTGTCTTGCTCTCGTCGCGGACGTCGACGAGCGTCGCGCCCTCCCGCATCGCAGGTCCCAGCTGTTCCTTGGTGAGCCGAATCACAGCGCTCATCAGCGGGTGGCCGGGGTGCATGAGCTCCGCCGGTGGCTTGTGGAGCACCCGGCGGAGCTCGCGGTCGAAGGTAATGCGCTCGTAGCTCTTCAACACGGGCCGGCGATCGCCGTGCACAGCGTGCGTTTGACGAATGGAGGCGGGTACGTGCGGAACAAAGTAGCGGTGGCTCTCCCGCTCCCGCAGTTCACCATCGAGGCGCTCGAACGCTACCTTGAAGAACCCGCGGAGGTAGTAGGGCTGGAGCTTCCGCGCTTCGGCACGCTCCATCTCCTCGCGCACGCGAAAGAGCCGGTCACTGGTCATCACGCTGGCGCTCAGTGCCTCGTCCTCGATCAGGGAGCGGTAACGACCTGGCTCGAAGAGACTATCGACCTCTTCGGTCAGGCGCCGGCGAGTTTCGGGGTCCTCGCTGTACCGGATCGCTCGGATGAGCATTTCGCGGAGCGAGTGACCTTCGAACGCCTTGCCAAGCACGTCGAACACGCGACCGCCGAGCGCAGCGCGTTCCACTTCGAGCTTTTCGAATAGCCGGTGGTAGACCTGGCCTTCGCGGGTGCTCATCGCGACCAGGTTCCACATCGTGCATACCTGGTCCTGACCGATGCGATGGATGCGTCCGAAGCGCTGCTCGATGCGGTTCGGGTTCCACGGCAGGTCGTAGTTGATCAGCAGGTTGGCGTTCTGAAGGTTCACGCCTTCGCACGCTGCGTCGGTGGCGACGAGCACCACGACCTCCGGCGATTGTCGAAAGCGCTCTTGGACCTCAAGCCTGTCTTCGCGCCGTGTGCCGCCGTGGATCGTGACGACCGCTTCCGGGTTTCCGATCACGCCCGCAACGCGCTGGTTGAGGTAGTCGAGGGTGTCCTTGTGCTCCGTGAAGACGATGAGCTTCCGCCAGCGGCCGTCCGCGTGCCGCATCGCATCCGCCTGAAGGAGCTTCGAGAGCTCGTCCCACTTGCGGTCCTGCCTTGATGCGACCATGGCCTTTGCGGACGCTTCGAGACCTCTCAGAATCGCAATCTCCGTTCGGAGGTCTTCGGGCTTGCGCGCTGCGGTGACATTGGCTACGGCGCGGTCCTGGAGGGTTTGCATCTCGGCGTCGCCGAGTTCGTCGAGAGTGTCGTCGATCGTCTCGGGCGAGGCATCGTCGAAGAGTTCCAGGATGTCGCGGTCAACCGGATCGCGACCGGCGCGTAACTCTTCGAGCTCTTCTTCAAGCCTGGTCCGCCGACGTTGGAGCGACTTGTAGATGGCGAGCGGCGAAGACGCGAGACGGCGTTGGAGGATAGTGAGCGCAAACCCAACAGTCCCGCGCCGCCTGTTGTCGAGCGCGTCCGCCCGACCCATCTCGGTGCGCACGTAGGCCGTCACCTCGTCGTAGAGCGCCTGCTCCTGGGTTGAAAGCTCGTAGGGGATGGTCTCGGCCCGGCGTTCCGGGAACAGCTTCTTCCCGTCGAACTTGAGGAGATCCTCCTTGATCATGCGCCGCATCAGATCCGTGGCGTCGACCTTCTCGTCCGTGTTCTTGACGCGCCCGAGGAAACGCTCGGAGTCGAGCAGCGACATGAACAGCCGGAAGTCCTCTTCCTTGCCGTTGTGAGGCGTCGCGGTCATCAGCAGCATGTGCCGAGTCACACGCCCTAGGATCTCGCCAAGTTGATAGCGCTTCGTGGTCTTGAGCTCGCGGCCGAAGAAGCTCGCGCTCATTTTGTGCGCCTCGTCCACGACGATGAGATCCCAGCCCGCGCCTTCGGCTTCGAGCCGGTCGAGCCAGGTTTCGTTGCGCGCGAGCTGATCGAGCCGGGCAATGAGGAGGTCCTTCTCGAGGAAGGCATTGCCCGTCTGAGTCTCGTCCACGAGCTGGTGAGACAAGATCGAGAAGGACAGCCCGAACTTCTCGTTCATCTCGGTCTGCCACTGCTCGACCAGGCCGCCCGGGGATACCACGAGACAGCGGTGCAGGTCGCCCCGAAGCATGAGCTCGCGTATGAACAGGCCCGCCATGATCGTCTTGCCTGCGCCCGGGTCATCGGCCAGGAGAAACCGGAGCGGCTGCCGCGGAAGCATCTCCTCGTAGACCGCGGCGATCTGATGCGGCAGAGGTTCCACGTCGGCGGTGTGGACCGCCATCATCGGGTCGAAGAGATGCGCCAGGTCGATGCGCAGGGCTTCGACGGCGAGCTTGAAGTCATGGGCATCGGCGCTGAATGCGAACTCCAGGGAAGCCGTCACCTCCCGGAGGACCGCCTCGTGGTGCCGGAAGAGGGTCTGTTGGCCTACCCCCCCGCTCCGCTGCTTGTAGGTCACGTTGACCGCATCGGAACCCAGGACCTCGACATGCAGCAGCTTGACCTCCGCGCTGGGCTCCACCCCGCGCACCCGCATCTCCGGCCTGAGATCTTCGAGCTTCATTGGCGCTGCGCGCCTGCAGCCCCCGGGCGAGGCAGCGGTCACTGGTCCGGGACCACAGAATGACGAGGATAACAGCGCCCGAACCAATGCGGTACACCCCGAGCTCTTTTTCGGGTGCTAGGCTGGGCCACTTGCTGCGACATGTCACACGAAACGGCCCAGGTGCCGAGCCCCACGACCTGCCGACGCTCAAATCGAACCAGGGAGCGGACGCTGCCGCGCTTCTGGCCGCTTGTCACCACCGAGCATGAGAGCGGAACCTCACTCCAGATCCCAACCACCGACACTGCACGCCTTGTTCCGGATGCACGTGGCGCACAGTCCGCGTATCTACGACCGGTGGCGAGCTCCACTTGATCGTAGAGGCGCTCGACGTAGCCGTGATGCCGCCCTCTGCGAACTTCGAAGCGGGCGTTGGCGGCCTTGTCCCTGGCGGCATGGCTAGGCCGGTGACCGTGTTGACGAAAGGCGTCGATGTGCTGAAGTAGACTCACAGAGGGGCGTATAGCTGCCGATCCGTCGCGTGCGAATCGGTCAAAGTACCCGGGACAGCCCTCGTCGCTTGATCCGCGCAACCAGCCTCTCCCGAAGTTCCTCCGGCTCCTCCCATACGATTTGCTCGATCTGCCGTGTATCGAAGGGCAGCCCTGATACGTCGGCGGCGTGACAGGTCCAGACTCTTTCGATACCTAGTCCTTCCGCAAAACCGGCTTCGTACGCCACGTTGAGCCGGAAGTCGGTAGCGTCGACGATCACCACACGCGACGCACGAATCATTGCCAGAAACCTGTCGTCGATCCGCTCCCTGAAGCGTTCGCCGTCTGATGGCTCATGATGCTCCGCGTCATCCACTCGAAACGGCGGCCTGAAACCGCATTCCGTGAGTGCGGGCCGAATACCAGCTTCGTACGCCCCCCACAGCCTCGGATCGCCCTCATTGAAGGACATTGCGACGAACGCTTTGTCACCCGTCGCGCGGCCGCCGAGCTCATCCACGCGGCGCCACCCATCGTGCGTCAAGCGTGCCTTTTCTTGACCGAGCTCAATCAATACTGGATGGAGCTCTCGCAGCACCGCGTTCAGAGCAGACTTGGGAAGCATTGCCCGGGCCGCCAGCGATTCGGTCTTGAAGACGGAAACGTCACCAACATGCTTCGCCAGGTCAGCCAAGCCGAGCAGTACGATGTCAAAATGAGTAGCACGCATCGCTGGGAGCCGCGGCGCCGCCTTGAGCAATTCTTGGACGGCCCGCTCGCCCTCCCGTATTCGTAGTCTTCCTTCAAATCCCTCGGCCGAGTCAGACTTGCGTCGCGCGAGGGCCGAGAGGCGAAGGCCTTCGTGTTCAGCGAGATGCTCGCCTCGCCGAATCTTTTTCAACACACGCTCGTCGACGTCGTACCGACCGCAGCGCGGACACTCGACCAGCGCCCCCTCGGCGCCGGTGTGGGTCTCAACCCGACTCCCGTCAAACCCACCGCACAGATAGCAGCTCGACATACAGGCATCATAGCATCCGAATTGGGGGACTATATGCAGCTGTTCCCAGCACTGCCCCGTCACAGCCCACATCAATAGGGACGTGGACTGGCTGCCGCTCAACCGAACGCACAAGGTTTTCGCCCGCAGCGGGCTGGATATACCTGCAGGCGACACAGTAGGTCGCGCAGCGTGGTATCGGCCACACGGCCCGCGATACCCAAGCGACGACGCATCGAGCGGCTCATCTGCTGGGTGAGCATCTCGACCTGGCTCAGGCTCGTACAGCCGGCCATCATGCCCACGAGCGCGGTACGCAAGAGCGTCGAGAGTTTCCAACGTTTGCCCCGCGCATTGCGGGGGTCTTCAAGCGTTTCAAGCTCAAGCTCCGGCAGCCGAGCCTGCAATAGTCCCGCCATCCGGCGGATTTCGCGGCCTCGATAAGCCATCGGGGACCTCCTTGAAGCGGTTGCAGCCCGCCCCGGTTCGGACCATCCTGGCCGAGGCAGGCCTGCGGTGGGTGCGGAACGCCGGGCTCCGAAGTGCCTTCGTGCAGCCGCGTAGCCGACCGCCGCACCGCAGCGCCAGCCTCAACTCGCGTCCCCTGCGAATTTGTGCCCCCAACTCCACCCCCTCCAGGTCCGCTGGAACTCCCTAGGATTCATGGGTCGGCGCGGAACGTAGTGCAGCGACTACCAATCAATCCTGGGCCTCTCGCTAGCGGGATAAGGCAAGCATTTTCAGGGGCATGCATGAATACTGGGTTGTCGTTTCAGGGTCCTGAGTCAGCTCTCCAGAACGCCGGTGCGGCACGACGGGACTCCATGCAGATCGCTAACGGCTGTGCGGCGCCGAAGCCAAAGGGCGTAGGTGCCGATCT
>JAKSBK010000362.1 GCA_022361155.1 Pseudomonadota bacterium | reverse complement strand
GTGGGCGGCGGCTCGCTGCGGGGCACGTGGAAGCGAACCGCCACCGGACAGCAGATCGACGCTACGCTTCGCTCGGTCGAGCTCGAGCAGCTCGGGCTGCTGGACGCCCTGATCGGGCTGCCCACCGAGGGTCGGGGCGACGGCCAGGTCGAGCTTGTCGTGGACCAAGATCCCAAAAAGACACAAGGTCAGTTGTCACTGACGATCAAGAAGCTCCGGCTCGGGGACGGCAAGGCCAAGTTCCCCATCCCGGGCCTTGGAGACGGCCTGACGGTCGATCCCGTGGAGGCGGGCAAGTTCGAGCTCACGGCGGAAGTGAACGACGGCGTGGCTACCATCGGCCGGCTGCGCAGCTCGGGACCCGATCTCAAGCTCCAGGGTCAGGGGACGGTGAAGCTGCAAGAACCCCTGGAGCGCACCCAGTTCGATCTGGTACTGGAGCTCGATTTCGGAGACACGTACAAGAAGAAAAGCACGCGAGTGCAGGCCATGTTCCAGCTGATGGAGCTGCAACCGCAGCTCAAGCGTGCCAGGACGCCCGCCGGTGGGCTGCGCTATAAAATCACCGGCAGCGCAAAACGAGCGCGCTTCACACCGTCGGGACGCCACAAGCCGTAGGCCCTAGCAAATCATCTGCTGTCACGCTAAGAAGCAGGCCGCTCTGCGGTGTGGGATCCTGGAGCATGGCTGCGTAAACGGCGGCCTGCCTCGGGTGTGGGTTCGAGCGCCTGGTCGGCTTCCGCCGCAAGCACCGAGGGTTTTGCCCCAGCTGCTGCGGCCGCAGATGAATGACCCTTCATAATGCATCACCATCGGGGTGGCGTAAGTAGTTGAAATTGGATCGTTCTTGAGGGGGGGATCGACAAGAACGACACGGAAGGCTCTCCTTGGGTTGCATGACCGAGGAGAGTTCCGTGTCGAACAACTTGCATGAGCAGATCCAGCAACAAACCCTGGGGGACTGCGACGCTATCTTCCCCATGTTGACCGGCTACCTTCTAGCCCTCGGAGTGGAACAAGCCAAGCAACTCATCGTCGTAGGAGACGGTGCCAAGTGGATCTGGGAACGTGTTGAGCCGCTTGTGGAAGCGCTCGGAATCGAGCGACACAAGGTTGCCCAAGTCGTCGACTACTATCATGCCACCGAGAAACTCAACGAGATCG
>JAKSBK010000361.1 GCA_022361155.1 Pseudomonadota bacterium | reverse complement strand
TGCGAAACAGCTTCCGCAAGCTCGGCGAGCAGCGACAATACGAGCCCGAGAACTGGGTGGACACGCGTCATGAGCGCTACGGGTATTTCCGTCTGGAGCGGCTGACCTTCGATCGCTCGACAGCTGCTGCTGACCCGCACCACGGGTTTACCGACTTTCTCAACTACAACGTGCTGCGGCACAATATCTGGCAGCGCTGGCGCAACGACGCGGGCGAGCCGATTCCCTACGAGCAGCGTCAGGTACGGCCGATCGTTTGGTACACGACGCCCGAGCTGCCGGCCCACCTGGTCAAGCCGTCGTTCGAGCTGGTGGCGCGGTGGAACGAGGCGCTGATGGACACCGTGCGCAGGCTCAAGGGCGAACCCGGGGCCGAATTCCCCGAGGTGCGCTGCCAGGACAGCGACCCGGACGGCTACTGCTACTGCCTCGCGGACGCAGAAGGCCAGACGCTGAACCCCACCTGCCCGGGCCGCTACGACCCCTTCGTGGCACCGGAAGGCTACCAGGATGCCTACGGCGCCGCCGCCGTCGAACCGTACGACTGCTACGTCGAGGTCCCGGACGCCGCCGAGCCGGACCTCGACAACCCCGCGCTCGGCGACAGCGATTTCGAGGGCTGGTTCGGGGCCGGGATGGTGGGCGAGGAGTGCGTCAGCCTGCTGCGCATCAACACCTGCAACAAGCGCTCGATGGCCGAAAACGGCGGCAGCAGCGAGGGCCTCGAGTGCGAGCAGCGCGGCGATCTGCGCTTCAAGTTCTTGAGCTACGTGGACCAGCCCGGAACGCCCTTCCTGGGCATCGCCACCCTGCGTGGAGACCCCGAGAGCGGCGAGATCGTGGCTGGCGACGCGAACATCGCAGGCCCGGCGCTCGATGCCTCGCGCACCAACGCGATGCACACCTTCGATCTGGTCAGCGGCAACGTGAGCGACCGCGAGTTTCTCTCGGGCGAAGACGTGCGCGGCTTTTTCGACCACATCAACGATTCGCAGCCCCCGGCGCCACCCCGCGTGGATTTCAGCCTGGCGCTGACCCGCAATCGCGCCAGCAGTCAGGACCTGGGCGCCATCGATCGCAAGATGAAGCGCCTGCTGCCACGACTCGAGCGACTGAAAGGTGCGGAAGGCAGGGCCAACATCTACACGGACCGGCTGAGCGCCCTCAAGGGAACCGAGCTCGAAGAGCAGCTGCTGGGCCACGTCGAGAGCTACATCATGGCGGCCGTAAAGCGCGTGCCCGACGGCGGCAACGCGAGCCAGGTCAGCGACGCCATCTTGGATCGCGTTTCGCCCTTTCGGTTGCCCCTGAGCCAGCGTATCGAGCAGCAGCGTGCGCGCGATCGCCGCCTGGGCGAACGCAGCATCATGCTGCCCAACGAGTACGTGGATGACTCGGTATCCGGTTTCATCCGGCGTCACAAGGACTGGCCGCGCGCGCGCATCGAGTTCGCCGTCAATCGCCTGCTCTACTCGCACACGCAGCTGCACGAGCTTGGACACTGCCTGGGGCTTCGGCACAACTTCGCTGCAAGCGCGGATCGCCATCACTACTACCCGGAGTTCTTCACGATCGACAAGGGCTATCCCCTGCCCGACTCCACGAACTACGACATCGACGGCACAAGGGGTCTGAGCCCGAGCGAGCGCTCCCGTTTCGAGCAGGACTACCGGAGGGTACGCAGCGAACGCGAGCGGGCTGGTATCGACGGTTGGATGAGCTCGTCGGTGATGGACTACACGGCCAGCTGGTACGAACGTTTGCAGCCGCTGGGACGCTACGACGCCGCGGCCGTTCGCTTCGGTTATGGGAACCTGGTGGACGTGCTGTCCACACAAGATGTGCAGGGCGCGCGCCAGGGTCTGACCTACTTCGTGGGCGGCGAGTCCTGCAGCAACGACGCCGATTGCCCCTATGCCCGCGACGGCGGGCGCGCCGGCGAGCTAGCGCGCCAAAACCTCGCGAGCGGGATCGTGCAGCGGTGCGTCGCGAGCCCAAGGGTGGCCAGCCAGCGCATTTGCTCGAATTTCGACGACCAGCTCGAGGCGATCGCCAACGAGGGTGGCGGTGCCCCGCTTCCGGTGCGCCACCTGTTTTGCAGCGACGACCGTGCGGGGGGCGGCGGCGGCGTAGGCGGTGCGCCGATCCCATGGTGCGGCCGATTCGACGAGGGCGACAGCTACCAGGAGATCGTGCGCAACGCCGCGGAGAGCTACGAGCGCATGTACCTGTTCACCAACTTCCGGCGCTATCGTCGCAACTTCAGCGATTCGTTCTCCGCGGTGCTGCAGCGTTTTGCGCTGATGTTCAACATCTATCAAGACATGGTCTACAGGTTCACGCTGGATCCGGACGGCTACGGGCGCAGTCAGGGCAGATTCGGTTTCTACGATCAGTTCCTGGCGTCGATCGATGCCATGAACTTCTTCGGGCGCGTGCTGGCGCAACCTCGGGTGGGCTCGTACGTCTTTGACACCCGCGAACAGCGCTACGAGTACCGGAACGTAGACCCGGACCTGGCGGGACGCGATCTCGGTCTTCCCGTGGGGCCCGGCAAGTACTTCTGGTCCGCGTACCAGCGCGGTCTGAGCGGCATTCACCGACTGGAGGTCATTGGAGCCTTCATCGACAAGTTCATTGCCATGCAGATGCTCACCCTGCGGGGACTCAACTCCGGCTACAGCGTCGATGTACCGTTCTACGTCAACTTCTACGACCTGTTTCCCAAGGAGATGCAACAGATCTTCGCTGGATTGATCCGCGATGATCCCCACGAATACATGCCTCGGGTCGAGTGCCCCAACACGGACTCTTTCCCGACTTGCAGCAAGCCCCGCATCGGTTTCCTCGACTTTTATCGCGGCGACTGCAGCGACGCCGCAACCTGCCGGCCCGACCCCACGGCCGGGGTCTCCGGCACGGTGCTCAACGGGGGCGGAAGCATCTTGCTCCGGTCGCTGGCGACCAGCCTCGGTCTCGCGCAGTTTCCAGTGTTCTTCGATACCAGCTTCCAAAACCAGCTCTTCGTGTGCGTCGAAGGTCAGGGTGACTGCCATTTGCCCGACCCGAATGCGCAGCAGGGGCGCGACTACAGGCGCTACACCAGCCACCGATTCGGCAGGACCTTCCTCGCATGGCGGGTCGAGCCCCGCGGCGGCGACGTCGATCCGGGCCGTTCCATCGGTTTCGAGCTCGTACAGGAAGCCGACGATCTTTCGTTCCTGCTCGACGTGCTGGCCGAACTGCAGCGCGGCGCGCAGCCTTCGACCGACCAGCAGCAGCGCATCGGCGAGCTGGGCTACGAGCTGCCCGCCACGGAGCTCGACATCGCGAACGAAATCCGGCGCATCGACCGCCGGCTGCAGTCGCTCGAGTCGTTCTTCAACCTGCTGATTCAGTACGAGCGCCGTTACGGCATCGCGGGCTACGTGCAATGAGGAACCCCATGCGACGTCTCAGGTCCCGAAATCCCGCCTCCCCGCGCGCTGTCTTGGCTCTGCTTTGCTGCATGCTGACCAGCGCCTGCTCGCAGGCCGGGCCGCACATCGTGCGGGTCCAGACCAACCTGGTCGACAAGGCCGTCTTCGATGGGACCTGGTGGTATGCGACCACGGTCGTGGACACCGACTACGATGAGGCGGCGATCTTCGGCTCGGCCGGTGTGTTCGCACCGTTCTCGGGCAGCATGTCGACCGATTTTGGGATCGAAGACAGCTGGACCATGGCGCGCATACGCTGGGTAATCGATCAGAACACGCTGTTCGCGCACCGCGCTCACGAGCTGGTGCAGGGCGGCAACCCGGACGCCGGCGCGCCGCGTTTCAAAGGTCAACCGCTTGCTGCTTTCACGATCGAGGCTCACGTGGACGTGCGCCAGGACTACAACCCGCTGACAGGGGAGGGCTTCAACGTCCTCAGCGAAAACACCAGCGACCGCCGCTGGTTCGAACGCCAATTCATGCGCGTCGACTGGTCACGGAACCTGGTTACCCCTTTCGCGCCGAACGCTGCGGAAGGCGCGCTGTTTCTGCAATTCACCCGCGAATCCGTCCCGTTCTTCTTTCAGGAAAACGCGCATCAGGACTTCCCCAAATCCTACGAGCCCCAATTCGTGCGCATCGGGGATGACCCGGACTACCGCTTCCACGACGAATGGCCGAGCAACGAAGCCGAAACCGTTCACTACATGTCCTTCGTCACCCAGGAGATCTGGTCTCCGGGCAGTGCTTGTTTGCAGGCGAGCGCACAGACCCAAGCGGATCTGGGTCGTTTCTGCTCCGCGGCCGCGGTCACGGTACGCAACTCTTTTCTGCGCGTGCCGCCCGAGCACGAGTACGGCGCCGAGACCGCGAACAACAGCGAGTTCGACCATTTCGGCTACTTCCGCTCCTTGCAGCCTACCTACGCACAGGGTGGACAGAATCGTGCGGTGCAGCGTGCCCACTGCGAAAGCGACGCGGACTGCGGCGGGGCGCACTGCGACCTTGCGCAGCACATCTGCGTAGGCGGGCTGACCAACACTTACGGTGAGACCGACTTTCTCGCGTTCTATCGGCCGCGTCACAATTTCTATAGCGACTCGCTCGAGGACACGGAGTGTGCATCGGACTGGGAGTGCAATGCGCGCTTCGATCTTTCCTGCAGCGGCGAGGAGTGCACCTACCTCCGTGCCTCGCGTCACGGCTCGGTGTGCGATCGAGCCGCGCGGCGCTGCAGCGTGCCGCTGCGTTCGCGACCCACGCGCCGCGTTGCATACCATCTCAATTCCGGCTATCCGCCGCACCTCGTGCGATCGGCCTTCGAGGTCATCGGCGGCTGGAACGGCGCCCTGATGAAGGGCCAGCGTGCCGTGAGCGGCAAGCCGCCCATGGACGGCTCCGAAGTCGAAACGGCCTGCCAGAGGGAAGCTCCAACGGCGTACTGTTTTTGTGGATCCGCCGAAGATGCCGGCGGCTCGTGCCCCTACCGCTACGATCCGTTTCAGACGCCCGCGGAAGCGGAGGCGATCGGTGTCGAAAACCCCTACGACTGCTACGTGCAGGGACCGCCCGACGTGGCGCATCCCAAGGCGTACGACGACTACAAGACGCCGGAAGTGTACGGTTACGAATTCGAGGGATCCGAGTGCCTGCTGGTGCTCAAGTCGAACAGCTGCGATCGCGATCCTGCGCTCCCCTGCGAGGAGCTGGGCGATCTGCGCTACCAGTTCTTCAACTACATCGAGCACGGTGGGACCGGTTTTGGGGGGGTGTCGCTGCCGTTGATCGATCCCACCAACGGGGAGCTGATCACTTCCAACGCCAACATCGCCGCCGTTTCGGTTGAACGGGTGGGTACGCTGGCGACGCAGCTGTTTCCGTTGCTACGGGGCGAGATCGGCGAAGAGGAGTACTTTGCCGGCGAGAACCTGCGCGGCTACTTCTCGCGGCTGGGCCGCGTGCACTATCCCGTGGCGCTCGCGCCGGGTGGTGACCAGGGCTACGGGGTTCGTGACCCTGCCCGGCCGACCGAGGCCAACCCTGACCACGAGCCCGACGTGGCGCAGGCGCTGAGGGAGCGCCTGACGAAGCTGGCTCCAAAGCTTCGCCGGCTGCAAGGCAGCGAGGGTCGCGCGCTCGGCTTTGGTCATCGTCTGCGCTCGCTCGAGGGCACGGCGATCGAACAGCGCCTGCTTCGGGCCATGGGCGCTGACGGCCGAGAGGCCGTGGCGGCGCTGGCGTCGCAGCCCTGGCAGTCGTACCGCATCGGGAATCCCGATCTCATCGAGCGGCTGTCGCCGGCCCGCAAGGGCTTCGTTCAGAGCCTCATCCAGGAACGCCAACGCCTGACCTACATGGGCAAGCGGGGCATCGATCCGCCCATGAGCGAGCTCTACAACGCGCGTTACTGGCAGTATTGGGCCGACGCGTTCAAGGGCTACCCGCCTGCCGAGGCTTCGATCCGCATGCAGCAGGCCTGGCTCACGGCCCTGCAGTATCACGAGATGGGCCATAGCATGGGTTTGACCCACAATTTCGCCGCCAGCCTGGACCGCAACCAGTACCACGACGGCTACTTCCGCGTCGCGCGAAGCCTGCCGCTGCCGCGCTACGAAAGCTACGACCAGCGGGAACAGGGCGGGGACGAGAACGGCAGAGTCACGGGTCAGGAAGCGCAACGCTGGGCGGCCGACCTGCGTCAGGTGCGAAACGAACGGGCCATGCTGGGAGGCGGCAACGTGATGACGTCTTCGGTGATGGACTACGCCGGCGACCTTTCGGGCTTCTCGGGGTTGGGACGCTACGACCATGCGGCCGTGCTCTTCAACTACTTCAACCTGGTGGAAGCCTACACCGGCTATCCGGTCGAAGACGACCCGAGCTCCACGCTTGACGGTTTGCTAAGGAGCGATCAGGTCGGCCGCACCTTGTGGACCTACTACCGGGGCGGCGAAGCCTGCGAGGAAAACCTGCACTGTCCCCACAGCGTCAAGCGCTCGAATCTGGCCGATGACCAGGCGGTCTACCAGCGCTGCGTCGCCAATCCTCGGCTGCGAAACCCCCTTTTCGCGGAACAGAGGCGTGCCTGCAACCCCGGGCGAGGCGACCGCGACTGCCTGTGCTCGAACTTCTACGACGATTTCGAGGACTACGTGGACGGTCTCGCCTACCGCGACGTCCGCACCGATCCCGTACCGTCCTTCTACCCCGTCCGCTACCTGTTTTGTGCCGATGACCGCACCAACGACCTGTCGTGGTGCTCGCGCCACGACGCCGGTGAGTCGTTTCGCGAGGTGATCGATCACTACCGCCGCTTGTGGGAAGAGAACTATCCGCGCACCTACTTCCGCAACTACCGTCGCGGCGGTCCGGTTTCCGGCCAGGCAACCAGCTGGATCGTCGATGCCACGAAAATCTATCAGCACTTGTTTTTCAGGCTCTTTTACGAGGAAGGCTTTCAGAGCGACACGGGACCCTTGGGCCTGAACGATCAGCTGTTTGCATCCGTAGATGCGCTCAACTGGCTCGCGCAGCTGGCCAGCATGCCCGATGTGGGATCCTACCGGCTCGACCCAACGGCCAACCTGTACCGGAAGATCAGCTCCAAACCGGGGCTTGCCGGAGCCGATCTGAGCCTGGAGCCGGGTCAGGGCTTTCACCTTTGGTCGACCTACCAGGACGGTCTCAACGGCTTCTTCCGCACCGAACGTGCAGGCACGTTCTTCGACAAGATGGTCGCGATCTTCGCCATTGCGAATCGAGACTGGGGCCTGAACTTCCGTTACGACGAACGGTTCTTCATCAGTTTCCACGACCTGTTTCCGCAGGAAACCAGCGAGCTGCTCGGGGGCTTTGTCCTGCGCGATCCCCGGCAGTATGCCCCGAGGGCCGTACTCACCCCCGAGGGGGCTCAGCTGACCTACCTCGACACCTACCGGGGCCAGGTCTTCGGGGCTTGCTTCGATGCGGGAGAGCCGGTCGCCTGCCGCGCCAGCCAGGACCAGGTCTATCCTGAGCCGGCGATCGACGGCACGGATGCCGAGGTGCTGCGCGACTGGGCGACCATCACCGCGCTGGCCTTCTTTCCGGTCTACTTCGATACCACGTTCGAGCAGCAGCTGTCGGTCTTCAAGCTCGGCAGCGGCGATGGGCACAAGCTGCCGGCCGAACGACGTGACGGCACGCCCACCTGCTTCTATGGCCAGGCGGGCTGCAGCGAGCCGGACTACATCATCTACGGTTCGGACAGACTCCACACTTCGTATGTCGCTGTTTCGGTGAAGTCCGAATTGGAAGCCAAGACGCCGGAGGAACAGGTTGGCTTCGAGCTGTTGAGGCGGCTGTACGACCGGCAGGAGCGGCTGCAAGCGTTGAGCGCCCAGCCCCAGCCCTCCCCCGAGGAGCGCGCGCACCTCGACGAGCTGCAACGCGATATCGAACGCGACGAGTCGTTTCTCGACTACTTGATCGAGGTTCAGCGGGCCTACGGCATCAGCTCGTACTTCTAGCAGAACGTTGATTGGTGCCCGTCCCGAAACTCCGGACAGGTCGAGCCAAGTGCGCTCCGGCGCAGACGGCGCCTTTTGGTGCTTGCTGTTGCTGCTCGCCGTGGCGGAGCTCCTGGCGCAGCCGGCGGCACTGCGTCAAGTGGTCGCGGACAGCGACTGGCTGGCTGCCGCGGAGTTCGTGCGCGCTCGCCATAGACCGGGCGATCTAATCGTAGCGGCACCCGCCTGGACCGATCCGCTGGTCCGTTGGTCCATCGGTGACAAGATCGACCTGCCTGACGCGGGTCGCAGCGACCTGTCGCGCTACCGCAGGCTCTGGTCGCTGTCCGTGCGCGGGGCGCGCGCCGAAGAAGCACCCGCTGCAGCGCCCGAGCTTCGCCAGCGTGTGGGCAAGGTAACCGTCGAACGCTGGGCGCTGCCGGAGCCTCGGGTGCTCTACGACTTCGCCGAGCACCTGCGCGCGGCGCGGGTAAGCATGGAGTCGCGCGGGGGGCGGCACGACTGCCCCTGGGTGCGCGCGCGAGCCGCACGAGGCGGCGGCCTCGGTAAGGACTCGCTGCGTCCACCCGAGCACTTTGCGTGCGATCCAAAGCGCCCCTGGCTCTGGGTCGCCCCCATCGTCATGGAGGACTTGAACCTCAAACCGCGCTATTGCGTTTGGCAGCACCCCGCCGGAAAGCGGCCCGTGCGTGTCAGCTTCGACGACGTCCTCTTGGGCGACGCGCTCGTGCTCTACGGCGGTCTGTACTACCACCACGAACGCAAGAGAAGGGGCGGTCCCGTGCACGTGAGGCTGTTCGTGGACGACGCCGACGTGGGTCGCATGATCCACCAGGACGGCGACGGGTGGAAACGCCTTGAAGTGCCGCTCGAGGCGCAGGTGGGTCGAACGCACGCCCGGATCGCCATCGAGGTGACCGCGCCGAGACCCTACCATCGTAGTTTCTGTTGGGCGGCCTCGATGCGCGGGCAGGCGCGCTCGAACGCGGCTGCGGCGGGTAAACGCAGGGGAGCGGAGGGGCTCGGTGAGTAGATCGCCCGGGCTCGGCGTTCGCGGGCACGCGACCGGACTGGTGCTGTGTCTCGGCTATCTGGCCGTCCTGACGCTCAGCGCGGATGAGCTGGCGATGGCGCGCGACGAGGGCTTTTATGTGGTCGCGGCCGAGCGCTACGCCTCCTGGTTTGGCCTGCTCTTCAAGCAGCCCGAGCACGCGCTCACGAGAGAAGTGATAGATCGCTTCTGGAGCTACAACCACGAGCACCCCCCGCTCTTCAAGGCGCTGTTCGCGCTTAGCCACCTTGCGCAACGCACCTGGCACCTGTTTCCAAGTGACTCGTTGGCGTTTCGCTTCCCGGGCATGCTGAGTGCGGCGCTCACCGTGTGGCTCCTGTACACGTTCGGAGCTCGGCTGGAGAACCGCCGAACCGGCTTGTTCGCCGCTTTTGCCTACGCGCTGCTGCCGAGGCCCTTCTACCACGCCCACCTCATGGCGTTCGACGTGCCCATCACGCTGCTGGTGCTGGCGGTGACGTACGCCTACTGGCGCTCTTTGGCCTCGCGAGCGTGGGCGGTGTTGTGCGGCCTGCTTTTTGGATTGGCCCTCGCCACCAAGCACAACGCGTGGATCGTGCCGGGCGTCTTGCTCGTTCATTTCTCGTGGGTGTGCGTTGCCGAGCTGCGCGCTCGTCGCCTGGGCGGCGGCATTCAACAGAGCGGCGGCATTCGACAGAGCGGCGGCGTCGGACAGGGCGGCGGCATTCAACAGGGCGGCGGCATTCAACAGAGCGGTGCTCAACAGAGCATCGTGCCGTACTGGCTGCTTTTCATGGCGATCCTGGGCCCGCTGATCTTCGTGGCCAGCTGGCCTTGGATCTGGCACGACACCCTGGTGCGCGTGCAGGACTACGCCGCGTTTCACCTGCACCACGTCTACTACAACATGGCCTATTTCGGCGTGAACCACTTCCGCCCTCCGTTTCCCATGAGCTTCCCCTGGGTGATGAGCCTGCTTACCTTGCCGCTGACCACGGTGGCGTTGTGCGTGACGGGGATCGTGCTCGAGCGCCGAGCGCTATGGCCGAGCTTCATGAGGAAGACCAGCGATCGCGCGTGGCTTGCACGCGACCCTCGCGAAAGCAGCGTGCTGTTGTTCGGGTCCTTGCTGGCACCGCTGCTCGTAATTTCGCTTCCCTTCACTCCGATCTTTGGAGGCACCAAGCACTGGATCACGGCCTACCCCTTTCTCGTGCTGTTCGGCGGGCTCGCCTTCTCGCGCCTGTGCGACGCGGTGCTTGCGAGGCTGCCGCTCGACACCGAGAGCACGCCTCGGATGCTCGCCCAAGCTTCGCTACAACCCCGATCGCCCGCTAGGCTTGATCTCCCGCCGCGCAGCGGTGCACGCGGCCTGCTGCGACGCGCAGCGCCGGCCGGGCTTGGCTGCATCCTGCTCGCCCCAGCGCTCGTGGAGACGGCCCACTCGCATCCGTTTGGACTTTCTCACTACAGCGCCGCGTTCGGCGGTGCGCCCGCGGCCGCCGACCTCGGCATGAATCGGCAGTTTTGGGGCTTCACCACGGGCTCGATAGCCGGACTGCTCAAGCAGCGTCTGCCCAACGGTGGCCGTGTCTTTCTCTGCGATACCACTGTCCAAGCGTGGCGCATGCTTCAGCGCGATGGAATCGTACCGGCCAACGTGCGTCCCACACCCCACATCACCCGGGCTCACTACGCCCTGGTTCATCACGAGCACCATTTCGCGGAGGTGGATCACCAGATCTGGACGGCCTACGGGCGCGTGCAGCCCGTTCATGTCCTGACCTACGACGGAGTTCCCATCATCTCGATCTACGAGAACCCGTACTTGGTGCGCTGATCCGCTGATCCCTAGCCAACCAGCTTAAGCTAGCCTCGGCCAAGCCCAGGCAAGCCCAGGCAAGCCCAGGCTAGCGCAGGTCGACCACGAGGTTGCGCGTCCTACCCGACTCGATGCGGACTCTACTCTGGCGCTCGGTCCCGAGCGGCCGGTTGACCAAGCGCAGGTTATGGTCACCCGGGGAAAGCTCGAGCCCGAAAAGCGGAGTGACCCCCAGCTTGCGGTGTCCCAAGTAGACTTCTGCCCACGGGATGGCGTTGATGCTGAGCCTTCCTGGAACGGGCGTTGTGCCCATCCCCGCTTGGCTGCCCGCCGCTCCCCGCGCTGCTGGGCTCGCCCCCGCTTCGTGGCGTGCTGCTGCTACCTGCTTGAGCTGGCCCCGGCGTGCTCTGACCGGGCGCAACCTGCCGGGTCGCTTCCCGGCTGCCGAGTCGAGCCCCGAGGCTCGTGAGGATGCCGGACCCTTGGCGCGCGTCGGGCCGGCGCCTGGCGGCCGCCCCGCTGGCGTCTCGGCCTTGGCGCCACGCGGGTCGCCCAGCGTGGACATGCGGACCGGGCTGGGCGGATCCGGGGAGCGCGCTGGCGCGATGGAAACCACCGGGGTCGCGGAATGGGTACCGGTGCCTGCACGAGAGCCGCTTTTCTCGGAGACCTGCTTGCCCGCGGAAGGGGTGCCAAGAAAGGACCAGTCGACACCGCTCGCGGCCAGCCAGGCAATCAGCACGCAGCCAGCCAACAGCGCGATGGCCGGGGCGGCTCGGCCGGTGGGGCTGGCCTGACGCTTGGGCTCGGCCGGTTGGGGCGCTGGTCCTGCCGGGCCCGAGTCTCGCGGCGACCTTTGGTCGGGCAGCGTCGCGTGCGTGGTCATGCGATCGGTGAAATCGGGGTCGGCGCCGTCGCGCAGGAAATCGGTTTCGAGCGTTAGCTCGCCGCTCTCTTGCTTCCCGGCTCTGCTGCGACAGCGCTTGGCACGTTCGGCAAGCTCATCGCGCGGGGAGTGGCCGCTGCTTGCCCGGGCGGCTGCGACGTACTGCTCGAGCGCGTTGGCCACCTCGCGCGCGCTGGCAGGCCGTTGCTCGACCTCGACGCTCAGCAGCGCGCCGAGCAGGGACCGGAGCGCTTGTGGTACGGTGTCCTTACTGGGTGCGCCCTGCGGGTCCTTCTGTCCGGGCTGCGGACGCTGCCCGGTGATCATCTCCGCCAGCAGGACTCCGAGCGCATACAGGTCCGAGCAGGGATGCGGAGCCTCACCACGGCTTTGTTCAGGTGCCATGTAGCCGGGCGTGCCACCCACGCTGTCGGGTGCGTCGCCGGCCACCATGGCCATGCCAAAATCGCTGATTTTGACTTCCCCGGAATTCGAGATCAACACATTGGCCGGCTTCACATCTCGGTGAACAATGGGACGGCCCTCGTCGTCGCCGGACTCGTGCGCGTACGCAAGTGCTCGCGCGACCTCGGCGGCCACGTAAGCCGCCACCTCGGGCGGCAGCGGCGTACCCGTGCGAGCCTCGTGCAAGACAGCCGCCATGTCCGTGCCGTCCACCCACTCCATGACCAGGTAGTACTCGTCGCCCGAGCGCCCAAAGTCGAACACAGGGACAATGTTGCTGTGGGTGAGGCGCATGCTCAGGCGTGCTTCGCGGATGAAGCGTTCCAGGGCGCCGGGCCGTGTGAGTCGCTCCGAGCGAATGCGTTTGATGCACAGGTCTTTGACAACCCCCGCGGCAGCGAAGATACGTGCCCTGTGCACCTCGCCCATGCCACCGGCGCCAAGAGACTCCAGAAGCGCGTAGCGCCCAATGCGCTCTCTCGGAACACCGGCCGACTGCTGCGACCCTTTCACCTAACCTCGACCTTTGCTCTGGCTCTCCTGGTGCAGGCCATGGCACTCCCACTGCAGGCGCAAAACCCATGGGCCGGCCCGAGAGTCCTAGTCGCTAGGAGCTTAGCCGAAGATGTCCCCTGGGCCGAGCAGGCAGTCAAAGCCGCGCTAACTCGCCTGCGAGCTCGGGGCGTGGAGGCGCTCGTGTCCCCCCCCAGCGCTGCACCCCCATCGGAACGAAACAACCGGAAGCGCGCGGCCGATGCGTA
>JAKSBK010000360.1 GCA_022361155.1 Pseudomonadota bacterium | reverse complement strand
GGCGAGGCCTGTGGACGATGGAGTCCTGCAACGAGCCCCAGCTCCGGCTGCGCGTGGGTGACCATACCGTCCCTGCGCTGCAAACGAGCTACTCATCGGAAGAGTTTCCGTTCGGTGCTACCCCGATGAGCAAAGCAATACGAGGCGTGCGCCTGCATCAATGGCTCATCGATCCGGCCGACCCGCACGACGGCCTGCGCGACAAGGCCGTGCTGCTCGTGACCGACGGTACGCCCAGCGCCAACTGCGACAACGACAACGCCGACAGCGTCGTGGCCGAGATCCTGCAGCTGGGCGTGCAGAGAATCCGCACGTTCGTCGTGGGCTTCGGTGCCAACGATTACCTCGTCGACCCCATTGCGCTCGATCGCTTCGCACTCGCCGGCGGCACCAACAATCCGGGCGATCCCCTGCATGGCTACTACCAGGCGAGCAACGCGATCGAGCTCGCTGCGGCGCTGCAGCAAATCAGCACGCAGCTCATCACCTGTACCCAGATTCTGGCCGGGGCGCCCGCGGCCCCCGACCGCATCTACGTGATGCTCGACAACCAACCGCTGCTGAGAGACGACCCCAACGGCTTCCACTACGATCCGATCAGCAACACCATCACCCTGGACGGCGGATCCTGCGGTCAGCTCAAAACCTCCAGGACGACGAATCTGGTCATCGTTTTCGGTTGCCCGCCCGCCGGCGGACCGCCGATCATCAGATAGCGCGTGCCAGGCGCTGCTGGGACGCGGCCGGCGGGCCTCGGCGATCGTACGAGTAGGAACCCGCTACACCATGACCTGCCCGCCTCGCAGGCTCCAAACGCCGCTGGCTGTGCTGCTCCTCCTCGAAATACCCGCAGTATTCCTCGTCGTCGCACCTTGCCAGCGACGCCCGGTCCTCTGCGGTCTGCACAGGTTATGGTGTGGCGGGTCCTAACCGGCGGGGCAAGCTCCGTGTCGGCTTGGTGGTGCAGCGGTACGGCACGGAGGTGATCGGCGGTGCGGAAACGCACTGCCGAATGCTGGCCGAACACCTCAACGCTCGACCCGAGGTCGAATGCGTGACCGTGTTCACGACCTGCGCCAAGAGCCATGCGACCTGGGACAACGAGTATGCGTCCGGCAGCAGCTCGATCAACGGCGTGCCGGTGCAGCGGTTCCCCGCCGAGCACAAGCGCTGCGCCCTGCTTCAGCATGCCCTGGGCTGTCTGGTTCGACCGCCGGTGCGTGCGTCGCTGCTGGACCGGTCTTGGCTCAGGGCCCAGGGACCGTACGTTCCGCGCTTGGTCGACGAGCTGGACCAGGTGCACACGCAGTACGACGTCTTCGTCTTCTTCACGTATCTGTACTTTCCGACGGCCGTCGCCATGCCCCGATTGGCGCACAAGGCGCTCCTGATCCCGACGGCACACGATGAGCCGCAGCTCGGGATCAAGGTGTTTTCCGAGCTGTTCAGCCTTCCCAAGGGGCTGGCGTACAACACCGAGGAAGAGCGGGCGCTCGTAGAGACGCGCTTCGACGTATCTGCCAAACCCGCGATCGTTCTTGGTTGCGGAGTGGACGCGATTGATCCCCCACCCCAGGCCGATTCGCTGGCCACAGGGCCGTACCTCATCTACGTCGGGCGCATCGCACGCGGCAAGGGCTGTCACGACCTGTTCCGCCTGTTTGCGCGCTTCAAGCAAGAACATGCGCAAGACAGCTTCGTCTCCCCATCTTTCGGTGCCTTCCGCGGCAAGGAGCTTCGACTCATCGTCGTTGGGCAAGGAAGCCTCAAGCTGCCCAACCGGCCTGACATCGTTCAAGCGGTCCAGCCCGTGGACGACAGGAGGAAGTCGGCGCTGCTGCGTGATGCCGAGCTGCTGGTGCTGCCCTCACGCTTCGAGAGTCTGTCGCTGGTGGTGCTGGAAGCTTGGTCCCTGGGTGTTGCCGTCTTGGTCAACGGCCGCTGTCCTGTGCTTGATGGGCAGGTGCGAAGATCAGGCGGGGGTCGCAGCTACCGCAGCGATACCGAATTCGGAGAGCACTTGGCGCAGATGCTCGGCGAACCCGAAGAACGAAGGGGTATGGGCCGGTTGGGCAGGCGCTACGTGGATCAACGCTATCGTTGGGACGTGGTCGAGGATCGCTTGCTCGACTTCATGATCGGGCTCTACACCCCGCTTTCGGGCTTCCTAAGAAACAAGACCGCGCCCAGGAAGCCACCATGATTGGTGTGCTCGACGTAGCAGCTGGTCACGCCTGCTGCCTGCAGGATATGCATCAGCCTGTTCATGTCGTAGAAGTTCATCTGCATCTCCGGATCGCGAAACCGGCGCCCTGAGATTCGCTCGACGGCGGCGTAGCCCGTGTGGCGCGCCCGCTGAAACCAGCGCCCGGGCCTTAGACGCAGCACCCGCCTGCCCTTACGGTCGAGCTTGCCGTAGGTCACGTGAAGCGAAGCGACGCCTCCGGGCCGCAAGCGATCCAGCAGACCCTTGAAGATTCGCTCGCCTCGCCGCACGGGAATGTGTTGAAACACGATAGAGGAATTGATGTAGTCGAACGGGCCATCGACGTTGGACAGGCAGTCGCTCGATCTCACCAAGGTCACGTTGCCAAGCTGTCGCTCGGCGCAGTTCTTGCGGGCTTCCTCGAGCATTGCCGGCGACACATCGGCACCGACCACCTGTGGATAGCGCTTGGCGAGCGGAACCACGAGGCGACCCACCCCGCAGCCGAAGTCGAGGACTCGGCCGGGCGAGAAATCAGGCTCCAGATGGTGTCGAATCGTCTGTCCCAGCGCGTCGATCGTGGACTCGCCCGTCTCGAAGAACTCCTCGATGGCCGAGCAGGAAAGCAGCTCGCGTCGAAACTTGGGGTGGGTAAGCACACCGAAATACGGTTCACGTTGCGCCCAGCATTCCCATTCGGAGTCGGAGTTCAACATGGCGTCCCGAAGGCGACGGCATACCGCGTGCAGGCCCCGGGCGGCAAGCTGACCGCATGCTCGATCGACGGCGCCTGCTGTCTTCGGGTCGGAACCGGGCGCGTCCGCGACGCCGCGCCGGCAACCGTCACCGGCCTCGGCCCCCGGCCGCCCGACAGCGGGTGCCGGGGCGACCCACATGAGCCACCGCTCCCCCGGCTGGCCTCGATGTTCGACTCCCCATGGCGCGAGCTGCCGATTATGTGTAATCAAATCGGGCCGGGATCGTCTATGGCTGATATCCCACAACACCTAGGAGCCGAACCATGGAACTATCGAAGAACGCACTGGGTTGGTCTAGTCTGCTGGCGCTCGGGTTGGCTGGAGCGGCCGCCACCGCGTACGCCGCGCCGAAATGGGCGCAGAAGGGCGAGACACTCGAGAAATGCGCCGGTGTAGCGCGCGCCGGACAGAACGACTGCGGCGCGAAGGGCCACGGCTGCGCTGGCAAGGCCGCCCGAGATCGCGACCCCGACGAGTGGGTGTACGTGCCGAAGGGCGTGTGCGCCAAGCTGGCCGGTGGTCGCTTGATCGCTACCAAGAAGATCAAGTGAGCGCGCAGCGGCTCGTGGGGCTGGCCTTGCGCGCGTCCTTCTTGGACCAGCTGCTCGAATCCCGCCCCGCGCTGTCCTGCCTCGAGCTGCTGGCGGACAACTACCTGCGCGCGGATCGAGCCACCTGGCGCAAGCTCGAGGCGCTGCGCAGCCACTACCCGCTGACGCTGCACTGCGTGGGCATGAACATCGGCTCGCTGGACCCGCTCGACGGCGCCTACCTCGACCGTATCAGCGAGCTCAGCTCTCGCCTGGCACCGATCAGCGTGTCCGATCACCTTTGCTTCACGGCCATCGACGGCACGACCAGCCACGACCTCTTACCCCTGGCGCACACGCCGGAGGCCGTGCTGCATTGCGCGTCGCGGCTGCGGCAGATTCAGGACCGGCTGGACCGGCGTCTTCTGCTGGAGAACATCAGCAGCTATCTGCCCACGACGGGGGATCTGCTGCCAGGGCAATTCTTGGCGGCCGTCGCCGGGGAAGCCGACTGTCATTTGCTGCTCGATGTAAACAACGTCTTCGTCAGCGCACGCAACCTCGGGTTCGACCCGCTGGGCTTCATCGACGCGCTGCCGAGCCATAGGATTCAGCAGCTGCACATCGCTGGCCACGAGCCCTGGAGGCAGCTGCTCGTCGACACCCACGGGGCGCCTATCGATCGCCCGGTGCTCGAGCTGTACCGGGCCGTTGTCGAGCGTCTTGGTTCCGTACTGACGGTGCTCGAGCGCGATCGCAGCATTCCTCCGCTGCACGACGTGCTCGAGGAAGCTCGGCGCGTGCAGGACTTCGCGGACGGTGCCTCGACTGCGGCAGGCGCGCTTCGCTGCCTTGCGGGAGCTCGGCCGCTATCGCACACGCCTCGGCCAGGCGATTCCAGATCGGCGGGGTGCGTTCGACGGCTATCACAGCCGCGTCGGGCACGCGGTTGTGGATCGATGGAGCGACTCGAAACTGCCGACCGGTGCGAGCTGGGAGCTCAGCAACGGGCCCTGATGCGAGCGATCTACTTGAACCGCCCTGCTGACCGGAACCGCCCTGCTGACCGGAACCGCCCTAACCACGCGAGCCCGCTTGATGCTGCCGGCTACCCGAGCGGGGATGGACTGGGGGTGCTGCGGCGCAATCTGCTGCTGGGCGTGCGTGACGCGTTGTCCGACGTATTCGATGCCACCGCCGAGATGCTGGGCGAGGACAACTTTGCTTTTGCGGCACGACAGTACCTGCACCAGCATCCCAGCCAGCGGCACGAGCTTAGCGAGCTGGGTCGCGAGTTTGCCGGGATGCTGCGCGCGCAAACGCCTTTCGCTCGAGAACCCTGGATAGCAGATCTGGCTGAGCTCGAGTGGGCTGTGCACGAGATCCGTTACGCCGAGGACGAACAGCCCCTCGATCTCGCCCAGCTTGACGCTGTCGCGGCTCGAGGCCCCGAAGCGCTCGAGCTCAAGCGCGCGACCCGATGGGTGTCGAGCGCCTACCCGGTCTACACGCTCTGGCGGGCGCATCGACAAGGGCAGCTCTCGGTCGCCCTGGCCGAGGGCATCCCCACCGAAGCCGAGCAGGTGCTCGTGTACAAGGCCGACGAAGAGCCGCGCGTGGTCCGTCTTTGCGAAGAGGAACGAAAGCTACTGGGCGGGCTGCTGCACGCCACGCGTGACCCGCTCGGGCTTGCGGCTGCTGCTGGACTCGACGCTGGCGAGCCGCCGACTCTGGATCCGGGCCGTATCGCGCATTGGATCGCGATCTGGACCCAGCGAGGGCTCTTTCGAGGGCAGCTACATCCGCCCGACCCGCATGTTCATGTCCAGGTGCATCAGCCACAGCCCACAGACGGAGATCGCGATCATCATGAGGGGCATCACGGCAAGGCTGCGTCTAGCGGCTTTCTTGTCGCTGAACAGCCGGTGACCGACGCGATGGGCAACAACGATGCCGTAGACGTGACCGACGAGAATCAGACCGACCTGCATGTACCATAGGGCATGCTCGCCGATCAGCGATCCCACGTGAATACCGCGGGTGCCAAACAGATCCGCTCCCTGACCCATGGGATCGCTCAAGAGCGGAACGACCTCACCACCCTCCATCAACAGATGCATCAGGTTGTGGGCCAGATGATAGAAGAGCGCCACCGGCAACAGCGAGTGGGCGTATTGCACAAATAGCGTTCGGGCTGGAACGCTGCCACCTGCGAAAGCTGCCGAGGCCACGCAGCTCAGCCAATACATGCCCACGGGGATCGACACCACCAGCAGCATGGCCAGCGTGAAGCTCAGGTCTTTGGGCAAGCCGAGCTCGAGGCTCATCCACTTGAGCAGGCTGGTTCCACCGGGCTCGAAGTTCTCCCAGGCGGGGGTCATCGACAGCCCGTGAAACAGGGTGAGCGACAAGAGCATGACCGCTAGCCACGCTTCGTCGAGGCGAATCGTTTGAGGCTTGCGCAGATCCGCTCCGAAGGGTCGCAGGTTGAGTGCGACATTGTGCTTGTGGCAGCTCTTGAAGCACTCCGTGCACGCGGTGCACATGGTTGCGTTCTTTAGCGTCTTGAGCGACAGGCCCGTGGGACAGGCATGACCCTGTGCGTTGCCGTGCAAGCAGTCCTCGGTCGTGCATACCTGACACGCGCGTGGGTTACGCGCGCGGATCTCTACCGGGCTGAAATTGGAGTAGATCCCGCAAATGCGTCCCACGGGACACAAGTGGGCGCAGAACTTCTTGCCGTCCCAGAGCAAGGCGGCCATCACGGCGCAGGCGGCCATGCCGAGGCCCATAAAGGCCGTGGTGCGCGGATTCGTCGTCACACCGTACCCGAGCTCGAGCCACGTAAGCACAAAGAAGAGCGCGATCGCAGGGTACATGTTGGCAAGCGATTTGGGGAAAGGCAGCTTGAGGGAAAGCGACTCGACGCGCTTGCCCGCTCCGAGACGCGAGATCAGATTCGCAAGCCCGTCCCACGGGCAAACGAAGCACCAGGCGGATCCCAGCACCAGCACCGTAAAGACAAGCCCTGCCCACCACAGGGTCCAGACCGCAACCGGTGTCAGGTTCGCAAAGCGGCTTCCGAACAACCCGACGTAGACAAGGAAAGCCAGCATCACCACCATCGCCAGCTGCGGCAGCGTCTGAAACCGGCGGTTGCGCAGCAACCGATAGGTCCGGCGGCGCTTTATGAGATTGAGCCGCCGCCCTTCGCTCGGCACAGGGGCGAACCGTTCGGTGGCCACGAACGAAAGCGCTATGACGCAACCGATGGCGAGCAGGAACAGCCACAGCGGCATGCCGCCCATGAGCATGACTTCGTGGCCGTCGGCATCCTTGAAGTGGACCATGTTCGCGTGAGCGCTGTGATCCGTGGCAGCGTGATCCATGTGGTCTGTGCTGTTGCGGCCGAAGGTGGCGTGATCCATCGGGCAGTTCAGCATGCCGCAGTGGGGGCAGACCTCCCCCAGCGAGTCGCCTGAAGATACGGGCTTCGACCTGGCCACGGCCTGCTCGCCCATGGCCTCGTGATCCATGGAGCAGGCCGGCATGCCGCAATGGGGACACAGCGCCTGCTGTTCAACGGCAACGCCGCCCGGCTGGGTCAAGCCGGGCGATGCCGGCAGCAGTGTCGCAAGCAAGCTCGTCACCAGCGCCGCCCTGGTGGCCGGCGAGCGCCGGCGCCGCCGCCGGCGCCGCGCGCGCCCCACCCAAGCCAGACAAAAGACGGTCAGCACAGGCAGGGTCACGCCCGCTACGGTCCAGGGACTCACCGCATCGGAGTGGATCTCCACATGGAAGGGCAGCACCACACGCTCGGAGCCCACGAACGCGACGATGTCGTAGTCCCCGCTGCGAGGCAGCGTTTCGCGCGTGGAGTAGACAGCTTCCTCGTCCACCTGAACACGCTCGAAACGCGAGATGCGCTGACCCTCGTAATGGATCTCGAAGTCCACCGGACCCGTGTGCCCCTGGTCGCGCTTCAAATCGTACAAATAGAGGTAGATCTTGACATCGTTCGGAGTGTTCGAGCCCCGGCGGTCGTAGCCCTGAAAGTTGAAGATCGTGGCTCCGATCTCCCAGTTCCCGTCGAGCGTCACGTACTCCTCTGTCGGCACCTGCGGGTAGTTCTCGAAATAGCCGTAATGCGGAAGCCCTTTGTTGTGATGGGCCGACGCGGGCGAGCTCAGCGCGAGGACAAGCGGCAGACCTGCTGCCAGCACGGGCAGGCGCCCGCGCCGCACCAGCCTTTCGCTCGGGCAAGCCACCACACATTGACCGCAGTTGTTGCAGGCGGGGGTGTGGGTTTCATGCTTGGGCTCGAGCTCGAAGGGGCAGCTGCGCACGCATGCATTGCAGCCCGTGGGGCAGGGTGCCTTTCCGAGCTTGCGCAACCGGAGCCAGGAGCGGCGGCCGAAGAGCTCGAGCAAGAAGCCTGTGGGACATAGATTGTGGCAGAAGAGACCGGGCGCCAGCGCAAGGTCGAATACGAACCACCACAGCACCACGATCAGCAACGGTGAAAGCAGCCCGGCGGCGATGCCGATAAACAAACCCGCAGATAGGCTCACGTAGGGCAGAAGCACAAGCCAGATGGCGGTGCTGGAAGCAAGAGCCGCGAGCAGGCCGCCCAGCAGCACCCAACCGCCGAGCCTTGACTGCAAGCGCAGCCGCGGCAGATAAACGCCCAGACGCTGCAGGCCAGCACGCACCTGTTGCCCAAGCTCGAAAAGCAATCGCATCGGACAAAGATGGCTGCAAAAGACCTTGCCGAACAACAGCGCGACCAGCAGCGGCACGAGCAACGCGAGCCATACCTTCGCGGGCACCTCACCGCTGCGCGCAGCCAGGGAGGCAGCGAGCAGCGGGTCGACGGTATCCAGGCCAAATACGCGCGCAGCCCAGGGGAAGCCGAGCCAGTTCAGGCTTGCTTGGTACGGCTCTCCCCACAAGGACAGCAAGTCCTCCTTCAGCCCATACAGGAAGCCCCAGGTCTCGCCTTCCATCAACGCAACCAGGCGACGATGGTTGTGGGCGAGCTTGTAGTTGCGAAAGGCCCCGCCAAACGCCGTCCAAACCAGCATCGCTACGACCCCGAGCTGAAGAGCCTTGCGAAGCCACTGTGCTGCGTTTGCGCCACGCCTCATGACACGGCTCCATGTTCTTTCGAGAGCCCGACCCGGGCTCCCGGAAACACCCGGATCGCCTGCGGCAGATGCAGACAGGCCTGCTCGCACAACCCGCAACCAACGCAGTATTCCGGCTGGAGCAACGGCTTTTCGAACACACCGATCCGAATCGCCAGGCCCGCAAGCGGGCATGCTTTGTAGCACGCGCCGCAGGTACGGCCATGATAGCTGTAGCACATGCTCGTGTTGACGTGCGCTGTGCCCATTTTGACGTCTTCGAGCCAACCCTCGCGCGTAGCCTCGAAGGGCTGGAGCGCGCTCGTGGGGCAGACCCTGGCGCATTCACCGCACAAGACGCAGGCTCTTTCGCGGGCGCGAATGTAGGGCGTCAACGCCTGCGTGAGCCCCGCGTCGAAGCCATGAAACCTGATGCATCCGTTGGGACACGCGTTACCGCACTTGAGGCAGCGCACGCAGGCGTCGACAAACTGCCCTTCCGGCAACGCGCCCGGCGGGCGCAGCCTCACGCCGGGCAGGCGGCGCGTGAAGCGGCCGAACGCCGCACCCGCCGTTCCCAGCAGCGCGGCCACGCTGGCACCCAACCAGTGTCGCCGCGTGAGCTTCGCCAGTGAGGTCGTGGCCTTCATGCCTCTAGGATCCGCCAGACACTAGGGAGTGTCTTCAGAATCGGCCCGAGAGCCCGAGGGCCTCGGGATCGATGGGAGTATCTTGAAGACATGCCCTAACCTGTCCAGATCGCAAAGACCGGCCGTCGCCGGCAAGGCGCAACGACGAGCACCGGCGGCAGGCAGCGCAAGGCATGACTCACGTCATCTTCTCGATGCGCCCAGCGAGCTTCTTGAAATCCGCTTGACCGCTTACCGGATCGAAGGCCCTGTGGCTAACACCGTTGACAAGCCAGCGGTTCTTCCTGGGATCGGCTGAATCGGCGACCGATAGATTCCAAGGACTGAACATGTAGCCTCGCGGGACGGTGTTGCGCGCCGGCCGCACCTTGGAATCGAGGCCGATCGAGGCCCGCGCTTCGTAAAAGCCCCGTCTAGTCACCACGCGCACCCACTCCCCGTCCTTCACACCCAGGTCCTTGGCATCGTCGGCGTGCATCTCCACGTACATCTCCGGCACCAGGCGCGTTGTGGTACCCGAGCGAATGGTCTTCGCCGTGTGGAAATGCTCGTAGACCACCCCGAGGCCGACCCAATAAGGGTACTTGTCCTTGGGGATGTCCTTGGCGCGTCTGCCGCGGAATTTCTCGTCGGGCAGCTCCGGAGTCAGGCCGTTATCACGCGCTTGCTCCAGCAGCTCGTAGTGATCGATGAGGTAGAAGCCCTCCTCGGTCCCCGCCCGCGCGAGCTGTGCAGTGATCTTCTCGCGGTCCTTATAGTTCTGCTCGCAAAGGTGCATGTGCAGCTTGCCGTCGGCAGTCCGGAAATGGCCGTAAGGTCGGCCTGCCCAGCCCTCTTGATCCATGTAGCGACGCTTGGTGCCACCCTGTTTGGCAATCTCATACGTGGGTGCGGGCCACTGAATGCCGCGGTGCTGCCGGATCTGGTCGTAGAGTCCGACTCCATCTCGCTTCTCGACCTCCAGCATGCCCGTCAAGTCCGCATCGGAACCCTTGGAGGCGTGAACCAGATCGCGAAATACATCCTCGGGATCGTAGAACCCGTTTTCCTTGCGCTCGTACGGAAAGATCTTCTTGCCGTCCAGGCCGAGCTTGTCGGCGATCGCGATGCCTTTGTCGATCACCATGTCCATGTCCGGACGGGTACCAGGGATGGGGTTCGCGGTGCCGTCAGTGACATAGACACGGCGCTCGGATTGGATGTAGGTCCCTCCAACCCACTCACCCCAGGTGGCCGCGGGCAGAATCACGTCCGCGAACAGGTTGTTTGGTGCGTGGCGGTAGATTTCCTGCACGACGTTGAAGGTCTTGCTCAACGCCGGCCGAACCAGCGTGTTTTGATCCGGCAGATCGATGTGGGTGGCGTAGATCAAGAACATCGCCTTGACCTCGCCCTTGAGCGCACGTTCCATCATGCCCACGGCCATGCCGGTGTTCTGCAGCTTGGCCACGGCATCCAGACGCTCCCGCGGTATCCTCCACGAGTCTGCGATGTGGTGCCGCCAGGGCGTGTTTTCCACGCCTTGATTGAACGGCAAGCGGCTGGTCAAACCCCCGGTCAGGCGCTCGCCCATGGCATTGGGCTGACCGGTCATCGAGAAGGGACCGGAGCCCGGACGCCCAATGTTACCCGACAAAGCCATCAAGTTGATGAGCGACACCACGTTGTTTTGGCCATGCAGGTGCTGGTTGTAGCCGATGCCCCAGAAGCTCAGTACGCCGCCCTTGCCCTCTTTGCGGCCCTTGATCGAGGCTTCGGCCCAGCGCGCCGCAACCTCGCGCAGGTACTTGGGGTCGATCATCGTGATATCTTTGACTCGCTCCGGCGAGTAGCGTGTCTTGCACGCCTTAACGTAGGGCTCCCAGCCTGTCGTGTGCTTCTTGAGCAGATCCCAATCGATCGCCTCTTCGTGCTTTGTCAACAGCACATGGGCAAGCGCATTGTGGATCGAGATATCGCCATTGATCGTCGAAAAATGGTAGGAGTCTTCGGGGCCGCCGATCTCCTCGTAGCCCTGCACGGTACCGGTACGTCGTGGATCGACTACTAGCGTCGGGATCTTGTTCTTCGACTTATGGTCGGCGATGCGCCAGAAGACAATGGGGTGCGCGCCGCGGGCGTTGTGCCCCCAGTGGGTCACCATGTTCGCGAGCTCGATGTCCTCGTAGGCAGTCGGTGGCGTATCGCTGCCAAGCGTCTTGAAGTAGCCTGTTACCGCAGAAGTCATGCACATGCGCGCGTTGGCCTCGATCGTGTTGGAGCCGAGCACGCCCTTCATGAACACGTTTTCGAGGTACTGGCCTTCCACGGGAAGCTGGCCGGATCCGTACAGCCCGACGGAATTGCCGCCGTGCTTCTTCACGATGGCTGCGACTTGATCGATGACGATCTCTTCAGCCTCTTCCCAGCTGGCTTCGCGAAACAGGTGGTCGTCGAAAGCACCCTTGGTCTTGCTCTCGTGCCCCTTCAAGATGTCGGTCATGTCCTTGCGTACGAGGGGCTTGGTCAGGCGATCCACGTAGATCGCTTCGGCCGAAGTCAGTCCCTTGATGCACTGCAGACCGGCATTGGTTGGGTGCTTGGGGTCCGGCTTCATACCGACGATGCGTCCCTTTTCGGTTTGGATCAGGGTCCCGCAGCCCACGCCGCAGTAGGGGCACTGCGCCAGGATGTCGTTGGGCACCTGGCGCGCCGGTGGCGCCAGCTCGTCACCACCTGCCACTTCCGGCCTTGTCGGCGCAAGCACCTGCGTCTTCGAGGGCTCCTTCTTCTTGTCGCAGGCTGCCGCGGCCGTAGCTGCGGCAGCCGCGCCGAGGCCTTGCAGAAACGCACGCCGGCGGAAGCCCGTAGCCGGTGGGTCCTCCGGCAGCGCATTCAGGATTTCCTGATCCCTAGTACCGTAATGCGAGGCGGGCTCGGCGGTCCGCTCGCTGCTGGGTGAACGACGTGCCCCGGTCCTGTTTTTGTCTGACATCGCGGCTCCTACCACGCGTAGTGGCGCAGATAACTGATAATATTCTCGATTTGAGCGTCGGTTAAATTTGCCACGGCAACCTTGCTATTCTCCGCAAATCCACGCATCTTGGTGGCGCTTTTGCCGTGTCGGATGATGTACCTTAGATAGCCATCGGATACCTGGGTCAGGAAGGCCCTGCGACCGATGCCCGTACCGTTGGCCGTCTCCTGATATCCTGCGCCGGTGCGGCCATGACAAGCCGAGCAGATACTCTGGAACAGCCTCTTTCCCGCCTCTGTATCGCCGTGCAGTGGCGCTTGGTCGAGTTTGGCCGGAGGCACATCCTTCCAGGAGCGGATGTAGGCAACGATGGCATTGATTTGCTCCGGTTTCAGACCCGTCTTCCACGGAATCATGGTCGTTCCGCTGCGCCCCTCGCTGATGGTCCTAACAAGCATTTCATCGCTGGCTGCGGCCAGAAAACTGTCGCTGTTGAGACGCGGTCCAATGCCGGTCTTGCCTTCGCCGTTGCCGCCATGGCAGGCCGTGCAGGCGTTGAACAAGGTCTTGCCCTGGGCGGCGAGTGCCTGTGTGACCTCGACCGAGCGCATGACGCCAGACACCGGTCCGAGCGCGGGTTCGGCGGCAGCCGCCAGCTCGGGCGCTGCGGCCGAGGGCTCCGCGCTCGGCGCTGCAGCGGTTGCCGGCTCGGCCGTTGCTGCCGCCGTGGCAGGCGCCTCGGGCGGGCTTTCGTCGCCGCTGCAACCAGCAGCCCCGAGGGTTAGTAGCCACACGGTGAGCCACGCAGCCGTCGGACTAGTGCCTCGCCACAGGCACCCTGATCGTTTGGCCCCAGCCCTGGCGCCCGCTGGCGGCGTTGGGACCTCCTCGAATATGCACTGCACAGCATCGAAATGAACCGCAGTCTTCGTCGGTCCGCCTTGCCAGCGAGCCCCACTGCAGGCCCCAAGCAACCGGGATTCCTGTGGCGAGGCACTAGGTGAGCAGGTCTGTGTTTGGGTCACGTTACCTCACGAGCGGGTTCAGGTAGCCGGATGGTTAGACGTCGCAGCACCTTGCACGGTGCGTTGTGGATCGTTGCGCATCTGAGCCCGACGGTTGCGGGAACCGTAACGCAGAGAGGACGAGGGACCAGTCGTGCCGTGTACGAGCGTGCCCGTTTCATCCTTAGGCGCATGCCGGGTGCTGACGGGATCCGGGTTCCCTGTCGGGTGGATCGTCGCCGGACCACAACGCGAAGGACCGCTGCGTGCATGAAGTAGTCGCGGCGAAAGGGATGGCCAGAGGCGGCCCCCAACTTTTTCGGCTTTTTTTCCGTCGTAGACGCGTGACCCTCCCCAGCCAGGCTGCGAAGCGCGCGAGCGATCCCGACTCGGTGTCAGCCGCCGGTCCAGCAAGGGCCGAGCCCCGCCCCTGACCAAGCACCCGCCCGCCACGACCACGAGACCACCACGGCCACGATGTGTATCACGACCGCCTCCGGGGGGTCGTCCAGCTTGCCATACGCCCTGATCAAATCCTTCTCAAGAAACCCGAGCAATCATCAGACTGGCGGTAGTTGGCACGACCCTGCTAGGCTTGTCGCGCTATGCAGAGCCTGGACCTCAGTCGCGTGGCGGTGGACGGGCTGTACCTGGCGCTGATGATCTCCGCCCCGGTCCTTGTCGCGAGCTTCCTGGTCGGACTCGTTGTCGCGGTGCTCCAGGCTGCCACGCAGATCCAGGACACCACGCTCACGTTCGTTCCCAAGCTCTTGGTCGTGGCCGCCGTGGTCGCCCTTGTGGGTGACTGGATGGGAGGCGAGCTTGCTCGCTTCGCCGTCGAGCTGTGGCACTGGATTCCCCGAGCAGCGGCCTAGTGTCCTGGATCCCCGATTTCGTACATGAGTCTGCGAGCGATTGGCGTCGCTCGGGCCGGTGAATCGACGCCGGCTGCGGTTCAATTCCCATGCAGTGCAGCGCTATTTCAAGGAGACGGTCAAAAGGGCGGTCGCTGGCTCGAGCGGCGTCAAGGGCCGGTGGATTATGTGCGAGATTTGGGATCCAGGACACCAGGGCCCGCGGAAGAATAGCTCGTGTGGTTCGGTGAGGACCGGGCGCCACCGGCGAGGCGCGGCGACGAGGAATACTGGTGGCATCTCGAGCAGCAGCAACACGGCCAGCGGCGTTTGGAGCCCCGCGAGGTGGGCAGGTCATCCTGCCGCGGGCCCTTGAGAGGCGCCGTGGATTGGCTCGATGTAGCTTTGCGGAGGGGCCGCCTGACGGCGCCGAGCGGGGACAAGCGTGATGGAGGCCGAGCTTGATCTGTTGCTGACGGAGTTGGGCGCGAGCAGCTGGACCGAGGTGGCTTCGGCGACTGTGCTCGTGTTGGCCCGCACCGCGCCGCTGACTGTTCTTTGTCCCTGGCTGCTGCCGGCCGTACCCTCGTGGATCCGGGCCAGTGCGGCCCTCGTCTTGTGCGCGGCGTTGCTGCCTTCGGCGCTCGCCTCTGCCAAGGAGATTCCATCGAGCGCCCTGCTGCTGTCCCTGCTTGGGACCCGTGAGGTCTTGGTGGGCATCCTCTTCGCGCTCGCCAGCTCGCTTCCGCTGCTGGCCCTGGGTTGGGCGGGCCGTCTCATCGACCTCTGGCGCGGCGCCCTCTTGTCCGATTGTTCCGCAAGCACGGAGCAGACACTTGCGAGCCCGCTCGAGCAGCTCTATCGAAGCGCGGGCGCCGCCTTGTTCGTGCTGTTGGCGGGCCATCTCATGGCCCTGGGTGCATTCGCCGACTCGTTCGGCGCGCTGCCGCTGGGAGCGACCCAGTCGACCTTGTCGCTTGACAGCGTGGCACTCGATCTGACCAAGCTCGTTGGCGCAGCCTTGGCCTTCGCCACCCGCCTGGCTGCCCCGGTGGCTGTTGCCCTGCTAGGGGTGGACGTTTGTGCGGCCATCTTGAGTCGAGCGGTAGAGGGCTTCGCCGCACACTTTGTCTTGCTGCCGCTGCGAGCAGGGGCTGGGCTTGCGGTGGCCCTCTTGGGCATCACACTGACGTTCGACGCGTTCTCGGAGGTCATCGACGATGGCATCCGTGTCGCCACAAAGCTGCTCGGCGGCTTGACCGGGGACTAGCATGAGGCTGCCATGAGGAAACCACCGAGGGTGCTGCTGGACGCGGACACGTTGGCGAAACGTGTACGCGAGCTCGGGACACACGTGAGTGATGATTACCGCGAGCGTCGGCTCACGGTAGTGCCCGTGCTGACGGGGAGCTTCGTGTTTGCGGCAGACCTGGTGCGTTGGCTGAGCGTTCCGGTGGCGGTCGATTTCCTGGGCTTGCGCAGCTACGGCAACGCCACCGAAACGACGGGCGTGGTGCAGATCACACGCGATTTGACCGAGTCGATTCAGGGTAAGGATGTGCTGGTAGTGGAGGATATTGTGGACACCGGCCTCACGATGGACTACCTGCTACGCAACCTGAAGACCCGAGGACCCCGCAGCGTGCGTGTCGCAGCCCTGTTGCACAAACGAAGCCGAGAGCGCGTAAGCGTGACGATCGACTACCTCGGCTTCGCGATCGAAGACGTGTTCGTCGTTGGCTATGGCATGGACTGCGCCGGCGAGTTCCGCAATCTGCCCTATGTGGGCGTTTTCGCACCAGAGACCGAAAGTGAATGAGCGCGGAAGCAAGCGATTGGCCATGCTCGAGCGGCTCATCGCTTCCGGTTCCGACGACCCCTTCGTATGGTATGGGCGCGCCTTGGAGCTGCGCTCGCAGGGCCGGTTGGACGATGCCGTGACGGCCCTCGCTGACGTGGCGAACAGATACCCGGACTACGTGCCCACCTTCCTTATGGGCGGGCAGGTGGCCCAAAGCCTGGGGCGTCCTGGCGAGGCGCGCAAATGGCTCGAGCAGGGCCTGAGCGTCGCAAGTGCCGCGGACGACACCCACACGGTTGCAGAGCTCGAGGCTGCGTTGGCCGCGCTCGATTCGGACCAGGATTAGGACCGCCACGCCATAACCTGTGCAGATCGCACAGGAACGGGCGTCGCTGGCAAGGCGCGACGCACTGCCGGCGTCGGGGCGTGCGGGGTGGACCGCCGCTTGCCCTTTGCGTGCCCGCAGCCGCCGGCACGAGTTAGGACTTCACCTCCCCAGGCCAAAGGCCGTACACTCATTGCAGAGCGAGTGGCTCGGTTTCGCTCGCAACCTCTCAGCGTGTCCAGGCCCAAGCGCATCTCGAACGACACTACTCAGGTCATCCGGTTGGACCAGGGGACCCGCGCGCGCCTGACGGGTCGCAAGGAGCTCGGGACGCTCACGCTGCTGACGGGGGCGAACCCCGGAGCCGTCTATACCCTCGATAAAGCCCGTACGATCATCGGGCGCAGCCCCGATGCGGAAATTCGGATTACCGATGAAGGGCTGTCGCGGCGTCACGCGTGTGTCATCGACGAGCGTGGTTGCTTCTTCGTGGAGGACACCGGGAGCACCAACGGCACCTACCTGAACGGCGAGCGCATCTCGCAGCGGCGAACGCTGAACGATGGCGACCGAATCCAAGTCGGAGGGGCGACGGTGCTGCGTTTCGATCTACAAGACGCGCTCGAACAAAACGCAGCCAAGCAGGTCTACGAATCGACCCTGCGCGATCCACTGACCGGAGTGCAGAACCGGCGCAGCCTCGACCAGCGGCTGCGGGGGGAATTCGCCTTTGCCGTGCGGCACGGGTCGCCGCTCGCGGTCATGGTCATCGATATCGACCATTTCAAACGCATCAACGACACCGAGGGTCACCAGGCAGGCGATGCGGTCCTCAGGAGCCTCGCGACCATGTTGCAGCAGACGGTCCGCACCGAGGACATGCTCGCGCGCTACGGTGGGGAAGAGTTCCTCGTGGTCGCCCGAGGCATCGATCGCGAAGGCGTCGCAGTGCTGGCCGAGCGGCTTCGGAGGAGCATCGAGAAGCTGTCTATCGCGTGGGCGGGCACACGCCTGTCGGTGACGGTCAGCATCGGGGTGTCATGCATGGCGCCCGACCACGCCGTGCCTGGTCCGGAGACGCTGGTCGCACAAGCCGATGCCGCGCTGTACAGGGCAAAGAACGCCGGTCGCAACCGGGTCGAGCTTGCCTGAGACGCTGCCCCAACGATCAGTTGCTGCGAGCGCCTCCTAGATCGAGCGCCTGATGCACCTTGCGTATCAGTTGGTCCTCGGAAAACGGTTTCATGAGCGTCACCGAGCCCGGCGCCAAGCGGCCTTCGCGTGCCAGGGTGTCGGCTGAATGCGCCGACATGTACATGACCGCGAGCGCGGGTTCGTGCCTGCGCAGCTCGGCCGCTAGATCGTGGCCTGCGAGAGGACCCGGCAGGACCACGTCCGTCAGCAGCAACGAGACTTGCTCGCGGTGAGCCGCGAACAGGGTCAGCGCTTCGGCGCCGCTGGCAGCCGTCAGCACCCGAAACCGATTCTTGGCCAGGTAGTTCTCGACCGCTCTACGCACCAACACCTGGTCCTCGACGAGCAGCACGGTCGTGCCCGCCGCGTACCGGTCCGACGTCGTGCTTGGACGTGACGACTCGGCCGCAGCGCGTTCCATCAAGGGCAGTCGAATCAAAACCTGTGTGCCTGCGCCCGGCTCGCTTCGCAGCGCGATGTGGCCGTCGTTCTGGCGTACGATGGCGTAAACCGTAGAAAGGCCTAGCCCGGTGCCTTCATCCTTTTTGGTAGTGAAGAAGGGATCGAACGCACGCGCGCGCGTGGCGGCGTCCATACCGCAGCCTGTGTCGGCCACTCGAATCTCGAGGTAGGGGCCGCCTGGAAGCGCAGACTGCTGCCCGGCGTTGACTTCGAGTGCTCGTGTCTGGACGGTCAGGACGCCGCCATGACCCATGGCCTGGCGTGCATTGAGAGCGAGGTTCATAATGATCTGCTCGATTTGTCCAGCTTGGCAACGCACATTGCTGTCTGATGCCTCAAGCTCCAAAGCGAGCTCGGCGTCCTCACGCAGTAGGCGGCGAAGCATGGGCTCCATGTCCCGGATCGCTGCGTTCACGTCGGCTGCCACCAAGCGTTGTTCCTGCGGCTTTGCGAAGTTCATCAGCTGTTTGGCGATCGCAGAACCGCTGAGGGCGGCGTCTCGCAGCTCTACCAGATGGGTGCGGCAGGAGCTTTCGGCCTCGAGCTTGCCGAGTGCCATATCAACGCACCCGATCATGCCCATGAGCAGGTTGTTGAAATCGTGCGCGACGCCGCTCGCAAGCGTTCCCACCGCTTCCATCTTCTGCGATTGGCGCAACTCTTCTTCCAGACGCTTGCGCGCAGATAGATCGTGCAGCACGGCTGTGTACCAAAGGCCCTTGCTCTCTTCGCCCCCTGCTTCCGGGCCCGTCTCCATCCGCCCTATGCCCAAGTAGACGGGAAAGGTCTCGCCGTTTTTGCGTAGCCCGACCAGCTCGCGGTCGGTGGGACATTCCTTGCCCGCGAAGATCTGCGGAATCAGCGCATTGATGTTTCCGCCTAAGGCCTCGCTTTCGTCCTGATAGCCAAACATGCGCTGGGCGGCGGGGTTGAAGGACTCGATCTTGCCTTCGGCGTCGAACGTGATGATCCCATCGGTCGCATGCCTCAGAATCGCTCGAATACGATGTTCGACCGCACGGCGTTCTGTAACGTCGCGGGTCACTTTCGCGTAGCCTTGAAGCTCGCCGTCCTTGTTGCGAAGCGCGGTAATGATGACATTGGCCCAAAACTGGGTGCCGTCCTTGCGCACTCGCCAGCCCTCATCCTCGAAACGTCCCTGCTTGGCGGCGGTCGCGAGTTCGGTATCCGCCTTGTGTCGATCCGCCTCGGGGTAGAAGCGGGAGAAGCGCTGCCCGACGATCTCGTCGGCCGGGTAGCCCTTGATGCGCTCGGCGCCTGCGTTCCAAGTCTTGACCCTGCCCGAGAGGTCGAGCGTGTACATCGCGTAGTCGCGTACGCTTTGCACAAGTAGGTTGTACTCGCGCAGCTGCTCCAGCTCGCGCAGCCGCTCCGTCAGATCCCGAGTCAGCTTCGCAAAGCCGAGCAACCGACCCGAGGTATCCCGGACTGGAGTGATCGTGACGCTGGCCCAAAACAGCCTTCCATCTTTGCGCAGCCGCCAGCCCTCCTCCTCGAAGCGTCCCTCCTGCAGCGCAATGCCGAGTTCCTCGTGGGCCACGCTGCGTTGAGGTTCGGGATAGAAATCGGAGAAGTGCCGGCCGATGATCTCGGTGGCCGAGTAGCCCTTGATGCGCTCGGCGCCACGATTCCACGTCACCACGTGGCCCGTGGTATCGAGCATGAAAATGGCGTACTCGCTCGTGTGCTCGACGAGCACGCGATACAAGCTTTCGATCTCGCCAGGGCTTCTGGTGGCTGCTTGCAGTCCTTGCTCCGAGCCGACTGCCATGCCCGTCGGGGCGGCGCGAGTGCCCGAACGGCTGGAGTCTTGCCCCGGCTGCCCCCACGGAGTGCTGGTCGTTTTCATCGTGCCTCGGCCCGCGCAGCTAGCAGGAACTGTTCCAGTCTCGGGCTTGCTAGGCACGAAACTCGATCGCTACGGTGAGCCCGGCCGGCGAGTTATCGGTGTCAAGCCTGGCCTTCAGTTGATCGCACAGCGACTGGACCAGGAGCAAGCCGAAGCCTTCCGGCAACGAGCCGGCTGACTGCGGCAGCCCGGGTCCCTGGTCACGCACGAAAAAATGAAACATCTCACCAAGCCTCTCGAAGACAAGGGTCACGCTGCCCTTGTGCGTCGCTGGCAGCGCGTGCTGGACGCAGTTGGACAGCAGCTCCGACGCTATCATGCCGCAGGTGGCCGCGCGGTCCACGTCCAGCGTGCAGTGCGCCCGCAGCGTGCACTCGACGTCGCTGGCTGCCAGCGCATGCTCGACCAGCGACCGCAAGTAGGCAGCCATGTCGACGTCATCGCTGCCGCCCGAGGTCTGCAGTTGGGCATACAGGAGCGCCAGCGCATGCACGCGCTGACGCGCCCGCTTCAACGCCTGCGCCACACCGGGTTGCGCGGGTCGACTCGCTTGCAGGTCAAGCAAGCTCAACACCGTCTGGAAGTGATTGGCAGCGCGGTGGTAGACCTCTCGGATCCGTGCCGCTCCAGCGTCGGTCTGCGCTCGCTCGTCGGTCATTCGCTCGGCCACTCGCTCGGTCACCGGCAGCGAGCTTGCCACGCGACGGTTGGACTGCCCAGCCGGGCGCGCTACCGGCGGCCTACCCAAGCGAGTCGAGCAAGCCCGATGCCAGCTCGGGGGGTCCCGCACGAGCCGCGCTGGCGATCGCGTGCGCACGTCGGAAGGGCGAAAAAGTTCGTGCCTACTGCGCAGTCCTACGCGTTGTCGCCGAGAGGTTTCGGCTGCAGGATATTCGCTGCCGCCTGCTCGGCGTCGACCGGCGGGCAATCGGAGTGCAGAGATGGGAGCACTCCACGCCCTGGCATGCTAGTTGCTTACTTGCTTGATGACCGGCGGCGAGCTGCTTTCGGACGGTAGTGGCGAGGAACCGGGTCGGGTCGCCGCGGTGGTGACAACGGTAACTTCGGCCAGCTTTGAAGGAGTGCCATGTTCGACCCCATCGACAATCCGGTCCGTCGATCCCGACAACGTGATGAAGGAATGGCCTCTGGCGTACGGCCGCTGCCCCACGGAATCGAGGTCCAAGCTGCCCGCGGGTCCGCGCAAGGATCGGCCGTGGAACGCTCGGTGCCGGCCTGCCAGGGGCCTGCGGTCGATCCGCTGGTACAGGCGCTGAGCGCCCTTGTGCGCGCCACGAGTCCCCGCGAAGCAACGCGCGCCTACATGCAGGCCTGGGCTCTTCCAGGCGTCGCGCCAGGCGACCAGGTCGGCGTGCTGCTCGCGGAGGTCCATGAGTTAGCACGTGAGGTGCATAGCCTGCGGGCGCTCGCCCAGCAGGACGAGCTCACCAGCGTAGCCAATCGCCGGGCGCTAAACGCGGCCCTGGAGAGGGAACTGGCGCGGGCCACGCGTACCGGAGCGCCCATCAGTGTCATCATGCTGGATCTCGACGGCCTTAAACGCATCAACGACCGAAGCGGTCACGCCACCGGGGACCAAGCGATCCAGCGCCTGGCGGGCTGCTGCGTGGCCGCGGCCCGCCGCAGCGACCTGGTTGCGCGGCTCGGTGGAGACGAGTTTGCAGTCCTGCTACCGGACGCCGACGAAGCAGCCGCGGCCGCCGTGCAGCAGCGCGTGCGCCGACTGATCAAGCAGGTCAGGATCGCAGGACATCCGCTCGCTGCGAGTTGCGGCGCGGCTACTGCCTGGCCTCGCGAGCTGCGCCCAGAACAGCTGCTGGCACGCGCCGACGCTCAACTCTACCGAGACAAACGACGCGGCGACCGTCTCCCGAGCGCACCAGCGACCGCGGCGACTGACCAGACATGACCTCGCTGCACTGTCGGCTCTCGTAGCCGAGAACGCTGTGAAGCTGCCACGGTAGCGTGCACATCCATTGCCTTTGGCGTCGGGTCGAAAAAGCATCGCCACTTCGATTTCGATCCATCCCGTCCAGCGGTGTTGCGCCGCCTTCGAATACAGGGAGGCCGAGTTCCGATCCGATCCGATCCGATGCGAAGGCCGAAGTCCGATTGCGATTGCCGATTGCGGAGGCGGACATCGGGTTTCGGGTTCCGGATTCGGGTCCCTACATCCGTGTCGGGTCGGAGGACGGGATTGCGGTCGTGCGATGGTGGCGAGCCGCAGGGGGCACGTCAGTTGTAGGTGACGCTGAACAGCAGCCCCATGCCCCAGCCGAGCCAGTCGTTGCTGCTGCCGAGCGCCGTGGTCTGAGGCACGGACAGCAGCGACGCGCGCAGGGCGACGCCTAGGCCCCATTCGTCGCCGACCCACCACTCCTTGCCCACGTCGAACTCGGCGCCTGGCCCGCTGCCGAGGTCGCCACTGATTTCAAGCCTGCCGTCAGCCTGCGCGGTCGACATGCCGAGCGCGCCCGTGAGGTACAGATTGATGGGCATGAAATAGTACGTCACGCCAATTCCCAGGATCGACATGCTAAACGTCGAACCGGAAATCTCCCCCAGATCCCTATCGCCTTCGGTCAAGCTCGGATCGCTCATGCCGAACCTCGATAGCCTGCCGTGAACCACGACGTGGTTGCTCACGGCACCGCCGAGATCGATGCTGAAGTAAGCCGCAGTCCCGCCCAGTTTCGCCCGGTCCGCACCAGCGCCGGTCCGTGCCCCGCTCGGCCCAAAACCGAGCGTGAACCGTAGCATGAAGCCATCGTGCGCGTGCCGTCCTCGGCGAGGCTCGAGGTCCGTTACCTGCGTGTCCTCGAAGAAGCCACCGTCCCCATAGAACCCGCTGCCGGGTGCCCCCCCCAGGGGCGCGTTAGGAATGCATTCGCCGCTCGGGCTGCAACCGTAGCCTCCTGGACAGGGGGGATTGCACCGCGGCACGCACTGGCCTTGGTCGCAGCGGTAACCTGTTCGACAGGCAGGAACACAGGCGGCATAAGCCGGCGGTGCCGGCACCGAAACAGGCCAGCGCGCTCCCTCGGTCGCTGGCGGCATGGCTACGGCTGGCGGCGGCATTGCTGGGGCTGGGCCTGCGGGTGCAGACGAGGACGGTTTCTCAGGCGACCCCGATCGCACTGGCTGAATCGGAGGCGCAGCCTGAATCGGAGGCGCAGCCTGAACAGGTGGCGGGGGCTGCGTGGGCGCTGCAGGTGTGGGCGGTGTCAATGCTTGCGCGCCCCCCGCCGCTTGGGCGAGTGCGCGCGGGCTGGGAGCACACAACAGCGCAGCCACCGCGGACGCGAGTACCAGTACAACGGCCCGCAAGTGCGATCCGTGCTTCTCAGAACGCCGACTCAAAGCACCGAGTTCCCTGTCCATCTGGGGGCGACAACTTCACTCTGTAGCGTTCCAAAGCGCCGACCGGTTTGAATACGTCGTGGAATCCAAGCATTTCGTTTCAGACCCGAGCGCCCCCGCAGCCCCGGAACGAGGCGTAGCAACGCTACGCCGCAGTGAGGAGCGAGGAGGTAAGCCGGGGATGGAGCGAAAGGCGCAGGATTGCATGGGATTCGAACCGGTCGGCGCTCTAGGCACAGGACACTAGACCGCCCGGGCTTCGGGATAGATCTGGTAGCTGCCCACGAGCAACGCCTTGTCGAGGATATGACCTTGGATGGCTACGAGCACCTCGGGCCCCCTCAGATTGCCTTCGGCGGGGCAGCGCGGCACGTCCAGTGCGTAGAGGCGGAAGTCGTAGTGGTGCACCCGTTCGTCGTTCCAAGGTGGGCAGGGCCCATCGTAGCCAAAGTAGTCGCCCGTCATGGAAGGATCCCGTTCGAACCACTCCCTATAGCTGTTGACGCCCTGGCGCGTGCCTCGGGGGCCCTCGGGACCGGGCTTGCCCTTGGCGGTTACGGCGCTCGAGAATTCGCCCTCCTGCAGGGGCCCGCCCTCTGGGGCGAGATCCACGAGAATCCAGTGATAGAAGTCGACGCGCGCTAGCTTCGCAGGGACCGTCATACCCTCCTTGTTGACCGCGTCGGGCTTGCTGGGCACATCCACGTCCACGCACAGCAGCGCCAGGGAACGCGTGCCTACCGGAAGATCCGACCAGGCGATGTGCGGGTTGACGTTGTCGCTCAACTGCACGTGGGAGGTGGGGTGGGGTTTGCCGAAGGCGTACCTGGCCGGAATCGGCTGTCCGTTCTCAAAGCTGTCGCTCCAGATTTCCATCGTGTTCTCCGCTTCCCTGTTCGCGGGGCCCCAGTCGGGTCACACTAGACGATCAGCGCTAGATGAGCCCGTAGTGTCTAGTGGCCTGGAGGACGAGTGTACGGCCGCGCTGGCAACGAGGGGCGACGACACCATAGCAGCGCTGTTTCGAGGAGCCAGCGCATCGGCCGACGCCTTGTCTCAGCTCGCGGCCTCTGGTGTCTGTGCGACTTCTTGCTTGGCTTCGGCGTTCTGCTCGGCCTGTCTTGACCTCACGTAGTCGACGAGCACCTGCGCATACTGCTCAAAGGGTGGGCAGGCGATGCCCGTGCCTTGCAGAATCTCCTCGGCGTTGCGGGATTCGTAAACCACGTCGGTGGCGAGCTGCTCGAGGAAGGCGCGCGGCACGTGGGAAACCCGGTTCAGGCCCGGTGTGCGCAACAGGCGCGTGGCGATCCCGGTCGGGAGGTTCCCCACTGGGCCGTCGTGTCCGGTGACCCGCGCCACGATTTCGAATACGCGTCTTGCCGTCAGGGGTCGCGGATCGACCAAGTGATACGTACGACCCACCGATCTCGGGTCCGACACGATGCGAACACCCGCCTCCACCACGTAATCGACGGGTACCAGGGGCAGGGTATTCGCGCCGCGTCCTGGTAAGGGCAGGCGCAGGTCGAGCGGCGAATTCAGCATCAAGACCACGAGCAGGTAGGGGCCATCAAAGCGATCGATTTCGCCTGTTTTGGAATCCCCCACCACGATGGAAGGACGCAGTATCGTAGTCGGGATGCGGTCCATCAGATCGCGTGCCATGGTTTCGGCCACAAAACGTGTTTCCTCGGTGACGTTGCGGAACGAGGGCGGACTCGCGATTTCGGACTCGGGGATGTGCCCCTGGTGTGTTCCGGACACGAGTGCGCTCGACCACAGCACCAGCCTTTCGAGTCTGCCGGTCACCTCGGCGAACTCCAGCACCTCGCCTGTGCCGTTGACGTTGATGCGTTCGGCCACCTGTCGGTGCACTCCGGGGTGCGTTGCCGCCGCAGCGTGATGGATTCGGTGCACCTGGCGGGCCAGCTCTAGGTAGTGCCGGCCGGACAGCCCGAAGTCCATGGCCGCGATGTCACCCGGCAGAATCTGCACCCGCTCGCGCAGCTCGTCGGCCAGTTGCCCTGCGAGCGCCCGAGCGCGCTCCAAAGAACCCTCGGGGACCAGACAGCAAACCAACTCCTCCGAGTCGGCACCGAGGAGCTCGGCCAACAGCCGGCGAGCCGTGAAGTGCTCGGGAAACCCTGTTAGCAGCGTCTTTTTTGGTGGTTTCACGGGGCTTGGTTTGGGGCGTGATGCCATCCTTCATTGGCCGCGGCGGAAGCGGTCGAGCAGCGCTTTGTGCACTTGCAGCGCCTGAGGCTGCAGCAGTTGCAGGCGCCCCTCATTGTAGATCACGTAGTCGGCGATACTGATCTTGTCATGCGCGGGGGCCTGCGCGGCAATGCGCGCTCGCGCCTCTCGCACCGATAGGCCCCTGGACACGAGGCGTGCCATGCGCACCGATTCCGCGGCCGTTACCACGATCATGGCGTCAAAGTCATGATGACGGTTCTTTTCCACCAGTAGCGCGGCTTCATACAGGACGTAGGGAGGTCCGGCAGCCGCGCACGCAGCGATCTTGCTCCGACTAAGGCGCACGACTCGAGGATGTATGAGGCCTTCCAACGCGGCGCGCGAGGTTTCGTCGTGGAACACGAGCGCGGCCAGGGCGGCCCGGTCGAGCGATCCGTCAAGCTTGATGATGCCCGAGCCGAAACGGTCCTCGATCTCCTGGAGCGCCTGGCTTCCGGGCGCTACCACTTCCCTCGCGAGGGCGTCGGCGTCTATCACGGCCGCACCCCGTTTGGCCAGCAGCTCGGCAACCGTGGTCTTGCCGGCCGCTACCCCTCCAGTCAGACCGACGAGAGGCACCTGCTGGGCGGCTTCCATGGCTTAGGGTCCGCCCAAGAATAGCTCGATCGGCTGCGGTCGTGCAGGGTGATGCGCTCGGGGCTTTCGTCCTCGAAGAAAATCCTCGTTGACAACACCGCGAAGTCGCTCTCGCCAAACGTCTGGCCAAAGCGCTTTCGTCCTCGAAGAAAATCCTCGTTGACAACACGGCGGCCGGCCATTTCCATGGTGCGTATGAGGGCCGTTGTCCAGCGCGTCAGCGCAGCCGAGGTGCTCGTTGCGGGCGAGCAAGTGGGTGCCATCGACACGGGCTTGCTGGTGTACTTGGCGGCCGCACGGGAGGACACAGATGCCGACATCCGCTGGACAGCCAACAAGCTTGCCTCGCTCAGGGTGTTTCCTGACGCTCGAGGGCGTATGTCGTGTTCCGTCGAGCAGGTGCACGGCGCGCTGCTGGTCGTCTCGCAGTTCACGCTCTTTGGCGATGTCCAAAAGGGGCATCGTCCCTCATTCAGTCGGGCTGCCTCGCCAGAGCAGGCCGAGGGGCACTACAAGGCTCTGTGCAACGCGCTGCGAAGTCGAGGGTTGCGAGTCGAGACGGGCCGCTTCCGTGCTGCTATGCAGGTGCGCTCCGAGGGGGATGGACCAGTGACGATACTCGTGGACAGCCGAAGAGCGCTCTGAAGTCATGAGTCCCTACCAGGTACGCGCCGCCCTGGTTTCTGATCTGGCTGCCTTCGGCGAGCTCGCCGGGTTTCTCAACACAGTCAACCTGCCGGACGACCCAACGGCCCTGCAACATATCCTGCAGCGTTCGGAGACCGCCTTCGAGGCTCGACGGATCGATCCTCGGCGAGCCCAATACGTGTTCGCCCTCCAGGATACGCGTGACGGTCGCGTCGTGGGCACCTCCGCGCTCTTTGGTCAGCTTGGCCGCCGCGATGCCCCGTACATCTACTTCGATGTGCGTGAAGACGAACACTACAGCTCGACTCTCGATCGCCACTTCGTGCACAAAGTGCTGAACATCGGTTTCTCCTATGATGGTCCCACGGAGCTAGGAGGGCTCGTTGTTCATCCCAATGTGCGTGGAAGCTCGCATCGGCTGGGCACCATGATCGCCTGCGTGCGCTTTCTTTGGCTGGCGATGCGCCGCGAGCTGTTTCGAGATCGGGTGCTGGCAGAGCTCCTGCCTCCGCTCGAACCCGACGGCACGAGTCATCTGTGGCAAGCCGTGGGGCACCATTTCACGGGCCTAAGCTATCGGGAGGCGGATCGCCTCTCCCGGGATAACAAGGAATTCATCCGCGGGCTCTTCCCCGCGGGGGATATCTACGTGGCCTTGCTCTCACCTAAGGCGCAGGCCGTGCTCGGTGAGGTCGGCCAGGGGGCCAAGGCCGTGGAAAGACTGCTGCATCGAGTGGGCTTTCGCTATGCGCATCGCGTCGATCCTTTTGATGGAGGTCCCCACTTCGTTGCGGCGACCGACGACATTCCCCTCGTACGGGAGGCATATCCAAGGCGGGTGCAGATCGAGCGGCCCGAGCAGGCCGTCGTGACCGACGGCGTACCCGCTCTAGTGGGCGCCAGGTGGGAGGAGCCCCCCTACTTCCTCGCCCTGCCTGGCCGCATTGTCCCCGGCACGCAGAGCGTGCGCCTTGGTGCTCAGCAGGCGCAGCGGCTTGGCATCAAGCGCGGTGCCAGCGTCTGGTCGATGCCTCTCCCTTAACCTTTTGCCTTGACGAATCGTGCCGGCTCGGTACATTCCGCCCCCCGGCTGCGCTGGTAGCGGTCCGCCATTGGATCGATGCCTGCGTAGCAGGAAACGGTGCAAAAAGGTGCAGAGCGACCCCGCTTGACGAGGGTATGCAGGTTAGCTACGCTTCTGGATTCTTTGCCCCGTTTCTGGCATCGGTCTTTGAAAACTGAATCGGAAACGAGCCCACCTTGAATTTGATCGGGTCCTAGGCTTGGACGTGCCCGCGTGGCATGCACCAAGCTGACCGAAGAAACCGAGCAGCGGTGCGCGCGAATCCTCGGATGCAAGGCAGTACATGCTTGCATCGGAGACAGCAAGTGATCGTGCGCACTTAGCCGTTGCCCGGATCAATGCTCGCAGTTTCAACTGGAGAGTTTGATCCTGGCTCAGAGCGAACGTTAGCGGCGCGCTTAACACATGCAAGTCGCACGCGAAAGGGCTTCGGCCCCGGTAGAGTGGCGAACGGGTGCGTAACACGTAGGTAATCCGCCCTCGGGCAGGGGATAACTCCCCGAAAGGGAAGCTAATACCGTATGAGACCACGGCCAGTCCGCTGGCAAGGGTCAAAGCTGGCCTCTTCACGAAAGCTAGCGCCCAAGGAGGAGCCTGCGGCCCATCAGCTTGATGGTAGGGTAACGGCCTACCATGGCGAAGACGGGTAGCTGGTCTAAGCGGATGATCAGCCACACTGGCACTGAAACACGGGCCAGACTCCTACGGGAGGCAGCAGTGGGGAATATTGGACAATGGGCGAAAGCCTGATCCAGCGACGCCGCGTGGGTGATGAAGGCCTTCGGGTTGTAAAGCCCTGTGGGGAGGGAAGAAAACGGCACGCGCTAATACCACGT